>PMJC01000047.1 GCA_003157235.1 Methanosarcina sp. | reverse complement strand
GTCATTTTATTGTCTTTGAGAAATCGAAAAAGGAAGACCCGGAAACGGGAATTACAACAATATCAACTGTAAAAAAACTAGCGGCTTATCATCAGTACTATGCTGTTAACAGAGCCGTTGAATCGACACTAAGAGCGTCAGGCTACTTGGTAAAAAATGAAACACCTTTGAGTATGGTTATGGAATCTCCTGAAAGTTATGGAGTGCCAGGAGTAAAAACCCAACCTGTTGGAGACAGAAAAGGAGGCGTAGTTTGGCACACTCAGGGAAGTGGAAAATCATTATCAATGGTTTTTTATACGGGGAAAATAGTATTGGCTTTAGACAATCCAACCATATTGGTAATCACTGACAGAAATGATTTGGATGATCAACTCTTTGATACTTTTGCTTCATCAAAGCAGCTACTTAGGCAAGAACCTGTTCAGGCAGATGATCGTAACCAATTAAAAGAGTTATTGAAAGTGGCTTCGGGAGGTGTGGTTTTTACAACTATTCAGAAATTTCAACCTGAAGAAGGTAATGTTTATGAAACGCTTTCAGAAAGAAAAAATATTGTTGTTATTGCAGATGAAGCTCATAGAACACAGTATGGTTTTAAAGCAAAAACTATTGATGCCAAAGATGGACAAGGGAATGTTGTAGGTAAAAAGATCGTTTACGGCTTCGCAAAATACATGCGTGATGCGTTGCCCAATGCAACCTATCTTGGTTTTACCGGAACGCCGATTGAAAGTACAGATGTAAATACACCAGCAGTATTTGGTAACTATGTAGACATATATGATATCTCACAAGCTGTTGAAGATGGGGCAACCGTGCGTATCTATTATGAGAGCCGGTTGGCTAAAGTAAATTTATCTGATGAAGGGAAGGAACTTATAAAAGATTTAGATGATGAACTCGACCAGGAAGATTTTACAAGTTCTCAAAAGGCCAAAGCCAAATGGACACAATTGGAAGCGTTGGTAGGGAGTGAAAGTAGAACAAATATAATTGCAAAAGATATTATAACCCACTTTGAACAACGGCAGGAAGTTTTTGCTGGAAAGGCGTTGATAGTGACCATGAGTCGTAGAATTGCCGCAGAATTATATAATGCAATCATCAAGATTAAACCTGAATGGCATTCAGCGGAACTGAAAAAAGGAGCAATTAAAGTTGTTATGACTTCTGCATCCTCAGATGGGCCAGTAATTGCAATGCATCACACTTCAAAAGATCAAAGAAGGGTATTGTCTGACAGAATGAAAGATCCAGACGATGAATTAAAACTTGTTATTGTATGCGACATGAGGCTTACTGGTTTTGATGTTCCTTGTTTGCATACTTTGTACATAGATAAACCGATGAAGGGGCATAATCTTGTTCAGGCAATAGCACGAGTGAATCGTGTTTATAAAGATAAGCCGGGCGGTTTGATAGTAGATTATTTGGGAATTGCATCTGATCTAAAAAAAGCTCTCTCATTTTATTCAAATGCAGGGGGGAAAGGTGATCCAACATTATTACAGGAACAGGCAGTTCATTTTATGTTAGAGAAAATAGAGGTTGTTTCTCAAATGTTTCATGGTTTTGCATATGAACATTATTTTGATGCATCCACTTCAAAAAAGCTCTCTCTTATATTGGCTGCTGAAGAACACATTTTAGGATTAGATGATGGAAAGAAAAGGTATATTAATGAAGTAACTGCGCTCTCAAAATCATTTGCTATTGCTATACCACATGAAAAGGCAATGGACTTAAAAGATGAAGTTTCATTTTTCCAGGCAGTAAAAGCAAGATTGGCAAAGTTTGACATTACAGGCTCAGGTAAGACAGACGAAGAAATTGAAACAACAATAAGGCAAGTAATAGACAAGGCATTAGTATCAGAAAAAGTGATTGATATTTTTGATGCAGCAGGAATCAAGAAACCTGATATCTCGATACTTTCAGAAGAATTTTTAATGGAATTGAAAGGAATGGAGCAAAAAAATATTGCTCTTGAAGTTTTGAAAAAATTGTTGAATGATGAAATAAAATCAAGGGCCAGGAAGAACCTTGTAAAAAGTAAATCTTTAATGGAAATGTTAGAAGCTGCTATAAAAAAATATCATAATAAAATTCTTTCAGCAGCCGAAGTTATTGAAGAACTCATAAATCTGAGTAAGGACATTGTTGATATGGATAATGAAGCCAAATCAATGGATTTGTCTGATTTTGAATATGCTTTTTATACAGCAGTAGCAAACAATGACAGTGCAAAAGAACTTATGGGGAAGGACAAATTAAGAGAACTTGCCGTAGTACTTACCGAAACCATTAGACAAAATGCTTCAATTGACTGGACAATAAAAGAAAGCGTGAAAGCCAAACTAAAAGTAGCGGTAAAACGAATTTTAAGAAAGTATGGTTATCCGCCTGACATGCAAATGCTAGCCACCGAAACTGTGCTAAAACAAGCAGAGCTGATAGCAAATGAATTAACAAACCAGTAAACAACTGAAATATAGAACCTGCCGTTTTTTGTCTCGAAGAATATAATATGAAATTACGATCAGCCTATGAGCGTTAGGTTTTTAAAGAGAATAAAGAAGGCGGTACATTTTGTCTCGCTGCATTTCTCCATGTGGTAGAAGTACTCCTCTCGTGCTAAAGGGAGTATTAAAAAATAATGTACCGCCTATGATGTAAATATACAATATTCTGAAAGATCAAAAAAATCCTAACCCTGTTCTTTTAATACGATGGCATTCATTCTCCATCCTTTATTACAGGATTGTATTGCAGACAATGACTTTCACAGCATGAGAATATGAAGTCTCTCAGATTTCTAAGAATGCCATCTTCCTTTTTTAAAATGAAGAATCCTTTGCAAACACCTTTCGCAAAAATAACTTACCATACAAATCTGAATCCTCGTTTGCGGAAAGAGCTTGCAAAGATCAAATTCAGAGACATCAAGTTAGTTTCAAAGGTACATTTCATCCAAATTGGGTTGAAGAAAAGGCGTATTGATAATTAAATATTATTACTATAATTAGAGTAGAATTGCCATTCTAGATAGACATTGAGGCATAATTATTCTAACTTTAATGAGTATTTATATTCACCTTATTTATGGAATCAAATGTTCTCTTAACTATCTTATCGTTAATTCTGGGGATAATAATACCCTTATTAATTCAATTCTTTTTTAATAAAAAATTTGGAACAAAACCTTATTTTGATAGGGATTCTGCCAAAAATAGTATGATTGTAGACATGACTAAATCAGAAGAGATGAATTATATTGGAATAAGTCATTCCAGAATTACTGAATATTTTAAAGAAGCTTTAGCATTTAACAACAATAAAAACCTTCCGTGGAAAAGGATTCATTTCTTTTTTCCAGATTCAATAAATGGTAGATGTTGGGACTCAAATTTTGACAGGAAAATAAATTTAAATATTCTTCAAATTTCCAATTTTTTATTAAATGAATTTGCCATACATCTTCCCGGTATTGAGAGAATTTATTTTCATAATTATAAAGGTCCAATTAGCTTCGGGGGGTCGTTATTCAAATATGTAAATAGTAAAAATGCAGTTGATGTAATTTACGATGTACAACAAATAGCTAAAAAGAATTTGGAACTAAAAAAATCCAGAACGATTCGAATAAATTATTCCTATAATAAACATCGAATGTTTTTTAGAAGAATATACGACTGTTTCGAGGAAATAAAAAATGATTCATTCATGCTATATGAAGTAGATTGTTCAAATGTCAATTTCTGGAATAGAAGTGTTAGAGATTGGAACTATTTTGAACAAAAATATGACCCATATCAAATAAGTATGTCTTCCATGCTTGACCAAATTGAATTGAAAAACTCAAATAGCATTTTATCATTAGGGGCTGGAACTGGAGAAATGGAACTTAAATTAATTGAGGAAAAACAATTTAAAGGTTTTTTGGGTTTAGTTGACAATAGCTATTCTATGCTTTTTAGTGCCTTTGAAAAATTAGACAGATATGAAAATGTTTCTTTTTCATTAGTGAATCTAAGCAACGAATGGAAACTATATGGAGATTTGAGTAAAAAAAAATATGATTATATACTTATACATTTTTNNGAAAAAATGGTGAAATAATCATAGCAATTCATGACAACCTTTTTGAAGGTCCTAAAAGGAAGGATAAATTAAGAAAACTGATAGTAGACTTCGCCAATAAATATAATATTCTTGGGGAAAGTTACTCTGATAATGTAAGTTTAGAAGAATTAAAAATTGGATTTAATAACAATGGATTGGCGCTTATTAGTGAGAATGAAATTGTTATTGAAAGAACTATGAAAGATCGAATATCTATGTGGGGAGTTGAAGCGATTCTCAGTACACT
>PMJC01000207.1 GCA_003157235.1 Methanosarcina sp. | reverse complement strand
TAAATATATGTTTATTATTTTACTGAATAAATATTAATTAATTTTCAAGTAATAATTAACGAAAGCTGTAAACAACATAGGTATTTATGGTAGTTGGTAATGGACAAAATATTCTCTCTCAAGGGTAATGCAGATAATAACAAATATCACATCATGAAAAAATTTTAAAGAAAATCTAATATTAAAAACACCATTCAGTGGTGAACTTTAGAGTGAAGTAGGTAGTATGGAAACTGCTGTCAATGGTAAAACTCACGATGTCATCAAAAACTATGTTGAAAATCAGGAACGATCAGAAAAACATGAACCGATTTAAATATTTGATATTTAATGATCCCATTATATTCATAACGCTAGTAAGAACAGGGCCAGTTGCTTGCAGCTGAGTAGCAACTGAAATTTTGATCTTTCAGATTTTTATCTGGCTCTCCAATTTTTTCTATCCATCTTACCGCTGTTTTTCAGTCTGGATGAAATCACAGTGGAAACTGGCGTAATCGCCTAATATAGGGATTAAAGATCCCATATATTTACATACATATCACTACTTTTAATCAAACTTTTGAAACGACTTAATAATTATTTAGAAACTTCTCAAACAGAACCTCAAAGGTACATGGGTCTCTAAGCTCTCAAGAAAACCAACAACATAGATTAATTCCTGGATTAGCTTCTTGAGTTGCTAAGGTAATAGTCTATCTTATTTAGATAAACTTAATATCATTCTTTTTTTTGCTCACAGTTGCAGCCGGAATATGGATTACATACTAATTTTATATCAACTGTAGGTAGATATTTACCTTTTGCCGCAACTACAAGATTTACAGCTGAACCTGCTGGTAATTTTGTTCCTTGTTTAGGTTCTTGTCTGATAATTTCCCCAACCATAACACCTATCGGAAGAATGCCTTTTTGTTCTACCAGTGTTCCTGTTGCGAGTCCTGCTTCTTTCAGACTCTCCTTGGCCTTCTCAAGGGACTGTCTCACAACATTTGGGACCTCTATAGTACCTTCTGAAGTTAAAACTGCTTTAATCAGCTGCTCATGTGCACCCTCACTGTCTTCCAACACCTCTACAAGTAAATTAATTGCTCCACTAATCCTAAGGAGAGTCTCACTCAGGCTATTTTTCCTGTTTTCAAGTTCTACAAGCTTTAACTTGATATCTTCCATTATTTTTTGCCCAGCTTCGTATTCTTTCCTGAGCTCAATTAAACGCTGTTCAAGTTGTTCTTTCATGCTCCTGCAAACCCCTTTTAGTTCATTACTCCCATCCGTATCGAACCTAATTTTGATTCTATCCAAACCTACCTTCATCCATTTTTATTAATTTGCTCTTTTGCCTTCACCACAGAAGATTTCGATAAACTCCTACATTTCCTCATCCGCCTATATTTAATAGTGTATAATGACTAATAAAAATCAGAGATTTATCGAAGTCCTCTACATTTTTTACTTCAATCTTCTACATTCATCTATTGTTTATTCTTCACATCCTTACCTTCATTTATCCCACTTTTCATCGATGCACACAAGAATGCTATCCATTTTCTCAATGTGATAGGAGCTTAAAAATTAATCTAACTTTCGACGAATAATAGTTGCTAAATAGATAAACGAATTCTACATCTGTGTACATAAATATAATGTCGAATTTCTTATGTTCTTGCACTTTTTTGCTTTCATTTAAAAGTAATTGTTAAGCCTGAAAAAACAATATCTGTAGCCATCTTTACTAAAATTCATTGAACAAATTCTGATGAGCTTATTTCCTTTAACTGTAGGCTATTGATAATTTTTTTATTTCTCATCACTAAGGATCAGAAATTTCTGTTGTGTCAAAATGGATATTATCAAATGATTTTTGTAGGTGAATAGTTACTTTTCATTCACTATTTTAATTTACTATTTTAATTTACTATTTCCTTTTTGTACTCAACTTTCATTATTCTATGTACAACTCTAAGCAATTGATTTTAAGCTTTGTATTTTTTTAAGTTGTTAAACCAAGTAATCAATAATTTTTTTGTCAAGGAAAAAGAAAGTCTTTCAGAATGCAAAAACTTAAAAGATTGCATCTCAGAATTCCATTTATTTTGTTGGTCTCAAATCTCTGTAAAATTAAATTGCAATCATCACCTTTACCTTAAGGATGAGATATGCTTCAAACAACTCGGTTCGTTTATCTAAACTTATAAGTCGTCGATTCTTGTTTGATCTCATTACTCTAAACGAGAATATGGTTTAAATCTCTGAACAGTAATTTTTATTCATGAAAAATCTTACTTATTTTGCTCTTTATGAAGAATGCAAACATCTTCAATAGTTGAAGACAAATTTGCTGAGATTGATTCCTTAATTAATTGGAAGAAATCTTTTCATACCACGTTCAAGTTCATGTATTATTAACAAAACCGTTTCAGAGGCTCTCTGAAGCTGATGCCATCTTTATGTTTAAAATGCCTATTTTACAGCACTTGCATGATCTTTCCGACTTTGAACTTGAGAAACAATGTAATGGTTGAATTTCTATCATAAAATTTCTTGGTTTCCCTTATTAAATACCGGCAGTACAACATCTTATCATTCATAAAAAGAATAATTGATAACTGCAAAGAAGAAGAAATTTTGGATAAGTTTATAGCCAACTTAATTGCCTTAGTTTGAAAATAAAATAGGCATTTATTCAGGTTTCTATTGTTATACTTTCAGAGCCTAGATATGCAAAAGCAGATAAATCCCAAGAAAATGAAGCAAAAACAAGGAGAGGCAAAAAAAGAGTTAATATGGAGATTTTGTGTACAGTTTTTTTTAATAATCTCTATCATTTGACAACATTGAAAACAAAAGAAGTATCTTAAAAATAGCTGAAGCTATCTTTAAAATAAAAGGATAATGAAACATAATAGAAAAAAATCTGGTTAAAAGGAAATAATCTTGCTTCATGGCTTGGAGTTTTCCCGAATATATAACATTCCGCGATTGATTTCACAACGGAGGAATTACAAAAAGAGTATCATTGGTAGCAAGGTATACTAAAATGCAGATTGTTCATGCAGCAAGAAAGATGGCAGATTAAAAAAAGTATTTTAACCGAAAGAAGAAGTCAAGTATATATCCAAAGGCAACTATTGCTTTGTCAAAGGAAATTACCACAACTATATAGCAAATTGTTATAAATGGCGAGAGTATACAAGATAGCATCTTGTGCTTTAATGCCATATTTTTAGGAGAGATGGTGGAAAGAATTAATGTGTATTTTGAAAAGAATATTTTCTTATCGCTTCTAAGTTTATCAGTAAACATTGATATAGATGCTAATGGGAAAAAAGAAAAATCGCTTTATACACCTACATTGTGGCATTAAGTTTGAATAAAGGTAATGATGAGAAAGAGGGAAAATACGGTTCAATGGTAAAGAGCTTACAGAAGTAAATAGTTTCTTCTTAGCAGTTATAAAATTTTCGTTGGTAGAAATATAAGTATTTCATAGTTGGTAGTAGGAGTTTTATCATTATCAGTGTGAGGAAGGACAATGGAGAAGAAAAAATTATACCAATTGAAATCTGAAGCAAACCTAATTGATCCTATTCTAAAAATCGGAAAAAATGGGATAACTGACACTTTAATTGAAGAATTGAATAAGCAGATAAAAGCTAAAAAGCTTGTAAAGGTAAGGGTACTGAAGAGTGCTGAAGAAGGAAAAGACTTGAAAGCTATTGCAGAAAAAATTGCATCTGCCACAAGATCAACACTGATAGAGGTTCGCGGAAGAATCATGGTTCTGTATAGGTAAATAAATCAGATTTAAGGATAATTTTAGTAAAAAAGGATTATATGGATGGACGCAATTCATGCCTATAAAGCAATCTCAGTAATTCCGATTTACTATAGCTTCGAATGATTATTATTGTGTTTAGTTCATTTTTTTTGCAATTGGCTCCAGGAAATAAAATATTTTAGAGCTCTGGAATCGAAATTATGCATATTATCCACTCAACTACTTTGTAGTTTTTTTTGAGTCTATTTTTGAACTTATATATTTATTATCACAGATTCAGATGCAGACCTTGAGCAATAAAAAATAAATTGAAGTGACAGGACCAAAAAAGCCATAAAGGAGATTTTAGTAACAAAGTTAAAGCCTATTTCTGTCACTAAGGAGACAGCAAAATATGTGACAAAATCAGTCATCATGCGCTTACTAATCTTTAGCCATTTTACGAATAATTTCACTGCGAGATTAATTAGAGTTTATTTTATTGAACCAGAAGCTTTGAGACGGTTGTAGTCCACTTCCTGGATGATCACTGCATCAGACTCCCAAATATTTAATGCCTTTCCAATAAGCTGGCTAACTCCAAGAGAAGAGATAAAGTACCAGTAAATCAGTGCTGAAAAGGGCCAAAAACAAGAGAAGTCAACAGCTGTTTACCCTAGTGGGGAAAACTATGGTGGCAGATCCGTGACCTCTTATGTAGTAGTAAATCCACATTAAAAGAGGGACGGAAATGATACTGATATACGCCATAGGCTTAAACTGCTGTTTGGACATCCTCATTTGGTCTACCATCACATCCTTTCGTTGATTCTCAATTTTTTCCAGCATATAGATGTTATGAGAAAGCTATACCTCTCGAAATTCTCTTTGGAAAACCTTCATGCGTTCTTGGGTATTCTTCATGAGATCCCAGTAGATTGTGTACTTCTGGGTGATGGATACATAAGTAGCAGTAATAGTAGCCATTACTAAAAGGGTTAGATGAAAATTTTCTTGTCCGACTACAGAAAATATGGGAACCATCAAAATCCCGATTTCTTTCCCTACAGACTGCCGGAATCCCTGTCCAGATACCATTATCCCAAACATAAGGAAAAAAACCGACAACCAACATAGATCGATATATCTGCTTTTTTAACGCCTCTGAAACCAAGTTGTTCTCACCATTCAGGTTCAATCATAATTATTAATATAAGTATGAAAGAATCGTAATAGATATATTCTTGACAATGAATACATCTTGACAATTTTAAAAAAGCTTAAATTAGCTCATCTGTAGGAGCCAATTTAAGCTTTTTACATAGGAATGTTCTGGTCATCAAGTTTCATATATACATTATACTATTGGTTCTGTAAATGTATCGGTTGAGCCTATTTTGAAATTACATATGATTTGATAATCCAATTAGGACTTACACGGGTGAACTCAGAAATTAACAGCTTAAAGCATAAACTACATAAATCAAGAATCCAACTTCAAAGGATGCAATCATTTTGATTGTATCTTAAAAGCGTAAATCACAATTTAAGGGATTTCGATAAAACTCTGATTGATTGTCTTCTCAAGAATTCGCATAGCCTTACGTATTAGGAAATAATTGAATTACCAGCGACTTCAAAGATTGTGGATTTGAATCGTGTGTATGATTGTGCCTTTAAAGTAAAATGGAAAGGCATGAAAAGAGCTGATCTTTTTAATAACACAGAAATTTTTGATAATATTAAAACAGTTATTTTCAACATGGGATGGATATTCGACTTCTTTTGATCTGAATTATCTGCGAAAAAACAATATTATTCGAACATACCAAACTAAATAATCGAACTCTGCCTCAAGAGATAGGTTTGCCACTCGAACTTAAGTTATGAGAGAAAATCGGATCTATAAAATAAGACTTTTAATTGGAACTGAGCAGTTAAAATGAAAGATTAATAACATTAAACCTTTAATTATTTTAAAAGCAAAAGGATTATAACAAATCATACGGAGATAAGTTTTGTCAGTCAAAAAGTTAGAATTGGATAAGGGAATGAGGTGTAGAATTCATTGAAACTAAATTAAATTTTTGGAGGGTCAGATGATTAAACTTACAACAAATGAAATCCATGAAATTGAGATTCTTATAGAAAAATTTTCAAAAGAATCTGAATGCACAACATGTATTGAAAGAGTAATTAGAAAGTTGGAATTCAACGGGAAAAGCTATAAGATAAAGGTAATTATTGAAGCTGAAGAAGATTATTTTGAGGATATTTTTACTGATTGATTAATTAAAGAGTAGTCAAAAAAACACAAGTCTAAAACATCAAAGATTTATTTTTCCGGAATTATTGGAAATTTGCATGCAAGAACACTGACGCAGTTTCATTAAAATAGACCTATAAGTCAGAAGAATCAGCGGGCATGAACACCAACCTATATAGTTGATTCATGTATCTGTTGTGATTTAAATACCATGATGTTATAAATTTAGTTTGTGTTTATATATTTAATAGTAGTTATGGAGTGTGGAAGGTCACGAATACCACGGACCTTAGGTAGGCTATGACGTTAACCTTCACCTCATTTTGTTTTCTTTAAACACCTAAATCATCACTTCATTATAAAATGGGTTGGTTCTTGGAACCTTGGTCTGAGGTAGTACCCTCCCATACCTATGATTTGGATGGGATAAGCATTGAAAATTAAACACCTTTATCTATGTATCTAACAAAATGATTTTGACATATATAGTTTTGTGATTATATTTACTGAATCAGTACGAGTTATATGCCAATTATTGTTTAATACTATGAAAAGAAGGGAGATGGTATTGAAATCATCGATTAAGATTTAGTGGATACTATCAAAATTATGTGAAAACAGTGTTTTTTGATCTTAGATGTATAAATCAATAACTGCAAAAACTCCTTCAAGTGAAGCATTATTCTATCTAAGTAGTTTGATAAAATCATCAATCAAATTAAAAAGAACGGACTTAAGACCATTCCAATAACTGTGGTTTTCTTCAAGTATGCAGCTAAATTTGAACACTTATATTACTGATTTTGATGTCTCAAAGCCCTTTTTTGGTGTATATATTACGATCTTTCTGAACCATTGGAATGTTAAATCTAGGACAGAATAGGGGAGTTTTCCACGAAAATTTACTCCTTCTGTACATTCATAGTTGTTGTCAAAACTACCGAAGACTTCCTAAAAAATCGGTAGTCCAGAAAAACTATTAAGGTTAATGTTTATTGGAACCATGGTTGCATCGTAATATAATAAATAAACGTAATATTGGAAAATTTATGTAATTATATAATGCAAATGAATCTAAACTAATGTCCTTTCTCTATAGAAACGACCTATTGCCAAAATCTGATGATAAATGTAAAATTAAAAGTCACTAGATTTTGAAAATGGTCACAATCATTTGAAAGTGCCTTATTGACTAATGCCGTAAGAGCTCGAATATTGAGTTTGATTGAAGACTTAATTCTCCTCAAAAATTCAAGATTTCAATCAAAAATGTAAAAATCACTAGATTTTGGAACTGAATCGTGGAAACTCTCTTCAGCTAAAATCTAAGGGAATTTCATTTGGTTCCTGGATAATGGTTCTAAACAGATGGATATATATTGAAAATAACCTTCCAAGAAAATAAGTTTATTTTTTTCTAGCAATGAATGAAACTAGGACTTAATTTACAAAAGAACAACGTAATTAGTATTCTTCATCTTAAACTATACTTCGTTTGTTTGGCAAAGCGCACCAGGATGGCCTCTTATAAGCGCCTTTCTGATAGTGCTGCAAGGTACTCTACCTCTTGCTTCTCTCTACCTAATGAAGATGATAGTGGACTCTTTGAAGCTGGTCTGAGCTCAGCCCACAGCCAAGCTGCCTTCTGGCATATTTTGGTCCTCATTCCCTTGCATCAGGCATGGTTTTTCTCACTGCCATGAGTCGTTCAGCCTCAAACGTGATTAGCGATTTCCAGGCAGCCCTTGTCTCAGATCATATCCTTGATTTACTTCATGCAAAATAGATAGATTCAGACCTGGAATTCTACGAAAACCCAAATTATTATGACACGCTCTATATAACCCAAAATGATGCTCCTTTCAGGCCGGCTCGTATAGTCAACGGCCTTGTCCAGATGAGCAAAAACATTGTATCATTTGGTAACAGTGTTTGGGTCACTTACCTAATTGCTTGATTATGACTGCAACTCTCACAATTACAGCTGTACAGTTACTCTTGTTCGTCTGATACATTCAAATAAGACATATCGTTGGCAATGCGCATGTACAACAAAAGGAGCGCCAATCTTGATATTTTCACTGGGTACTTACCCACAGTAGCTATGCTAAAGAAATCCGGACCTTTGATATTGGACCTTTCTTTATGAAAATGTACCATGACATCCGTAAAGAGCTCCGAAATGAACGATTATCCGTCAAATCAGACAGGCTGCAGCAGATTTGATAACTCAAACTGCTGGTATTGTAGCTATTTTTGGCAATGATCTTTATACCTAAAAGTTCTTTTCAGGGCAATATAACTCTTTGTAACCTGGTTATGTGCTTCGGAGCTTTGCAACAAGACCAGTCTTTCCTTTCCGATATATTGAGGAGTCTTACAGAACTTTATGAGGATAACCTCTTCCTCACAATTTTTTATGAATTTTTAGGTCTTGAGTCTAACATAGGAGAATCACCAAATTCAGTACCAGTACCTAAAGTGATAAAAGAAGGAATCACATTCGAGCGCGTAGGATATTGTTATCTTGCCCAGGAAAAAAAATCCTCAAAGATGTCAACTTGCATATAAATCCAGGCCGGATTATAGCCATTGCCGGAGAAAATGAGTCGAGAAAGACTACACTTATGAAACTTTTATGTAAACTTTGTGATCCAGTTGATGACAGGATTACATTTGATGGGATCGATCTTCACGATTTCAGGATAATAGATCTGCGAAAGGATCTTAGTAGCATCTTTCAGGATTACGCACATTATTACCTGATCGCTAAAGAAAATATATGGATCAGTAGTACAGATACACCCATAGATATGAAAATATTAGGCAGGCTGCAAAATTTTTGGAAGCTGATCATGTTATTGATTGCCTGAATAATAGCTATGAAGCAATGCTAGGAAAATGGTTTGGCAATTGTACAAAATTAAGTATTGGTTAATGGCAAAAAATAGCCTATGAGACCTCTGAGTGC
>PMJC01000028.1 GCA_003157235.1 Methanosarcina sp. | reverse complement strand
CGGTAGGTGGACGATAAGTTTTGGATCATGATAATATGTCTAAACGGTATCAAGTCCGGGTGACGGGTATGAGTTTTGGGTCACGACGAAACAGTCCAGATGGCGAGCAAAAAACAAGGCAACAGCGCGTCGGCCGGCAGCCCTATTGACTTTGTCTCGGCAGCAGGATCAGTCCGGGAGCAACAAGATACAATAAGTGGGTTGATGTTTACTCGCATAGACTTTTGGGGCTGATTGAGAAGTAGTCCGGGCTGCCGAAGCCAATTAATTAAACCGTCCGAGTTAGCGTTTCGTTTAAATTTTAATCATGATACAATCTGGATCTCGGGTTGAATAATTTTTTATTGTCTCCACGATAGAAAGTTTTTAAGTGTTAGATAAGTTAGTGCAGTCTTGGTTCAATAATATTGTGTTATAAATTTAAAGACAATGAATCAGACAAGTACAATAACAAACTCGATTTTTATCTCAACTCTTATTTTTTGTTATTGGAAATATAGTTAAGTACATATTTCATTTCGGCATCATTCTCTTCCAAAATATCGTTAATTGTATTGGTTATTTCATATTCAGGAATTACGCCCCTTCTTATTTTGGAAATTGAACTTACATTAATGATATAATTACGAATTGGAATAGTCACTTTTATTTGTGTATGAGGCAATGTAAGATTTATAAAATCACCACTACTTGAGCCTAGATAACTTCCGCCTGTTTCTTCTCCAAAAAACGTAGCTCTTTTTTGGTCATGCAATATAGAGGCTAAATCCGATGTCGCAGAAAAGCTATTGCCATCAATTAATATATACAAATTACCATTATATACCAGAGGGCTTGGATTTATATATTCATTTCGATTGCCTAATAAATCATACCTGCCATTGCCGTTTCTATATTTATTCCATAAATTAACATTTACTTCGTTAAAGAAAAGCCCCTTGTCTGTATGCTCAAGAAACGAATAACGGGTTTTAGGAGCATCAATTATTTTATAGTATTGAACGGGGTGGTTTAATAAATACGGTACTAACTCATCGGATATGTTGCCACCTCCATTACCACGCAAATCAATAATCAGGTTCTGAAGATTTTTTTCTTTAATTACCGTAAAGGCAGAATCCATAAATTGTTGAAATGACCCATATGCCTCATTTATCTCTTGGCTAACGAATTTTCTAATATCCAATATAGCTACGCCAGTATTATCCATAACTTTAAGATTAAGTAATTTCTTTGGTTTTGAATTATTAGCATTTAATCTACCCCACCATTCATTATTGTTGATGCCTGTAACCGTAATTTCTTTTGGTTTTTTTGCTTTATTGGGGATATATTGAACAGTAAAACTCTTGGATTGCTCTATAAATTGGCAATATAGTTCATGAAACTTTTCGTCAAGTTTCTTGTATTTTGCTGTAGTTATACCACCATCTGAATTTTGTTTTTTAAAAATATCTGAAACAATAACAGATATTGGTCTATTGTTAATCGATAGTATTTCAGAACCCGGCTGAATCGTATTTTCCTGTAGATTTTTTAACACATAAGCTTTACCTGAAATAAACCTTAGTTGAAATGGAAAGAATATGTTCTGTTTATTCAAATAATCATTGGTTTGATTTGAAATTGAAATCCTTGTATGTCCACATTTTATAGCCTCAATAACAGGGCAGAGCAAACGATAAAATTCTATATCACTCATTGGATGTGTCAATTCTTTTTTGATGCTATCAGTCAGCATATAATATCTTTGAGGATTAATATAATTAAATAATCCAGCATGAGCCTCACCTAATGCCAATGTGAACAGGTCATAATCTTCTAATAATTCTTTAATACTGAAACTATATAATGGGTCAGAATTAACAGGTTGTTTGGCAAGATAAGCAGGCCAAACATCATTTGTAATGGGGACTGATGCATGTTGTTGAATAATTTCCCATTTCTCATCTTTCAATTTTAAGACACCTGTTTCTCTTACATTATCAACCTCATATTTAAATTGGTTCACTTTAAAAGACAAATTATATTCTGTATAATATCTGGCTTCATCATGGCTATCATTAAAAATGACTCTTTTATCATTCATTTGAACATTCAAACTATCAATAGTTTTAGAAGTCTCATTTTGAATTGCTTTTAAGGTTTCATTATCAAATGCAAGTGAATTTCTATCAATACCAATGTAAAATAATTTCTCCCCTTTTGAAAAAGCGGATTGTCTGATTGTTTCAAAGATAATGTTTGATAAAGAGTCTGTACCGCTTATGCTTTGAGAAAATCCATTATCAAAATGAAACATAGTTATAAAGCAACAAACTGCGATCAGATAAATAATTTTAGGTTTTATCATTTTTTAGGTTCATTACTAAAAATTGAAAGACGATTGAAAATCTATTTTGCTGCATCTATCATTTCATTTTTGTAGGTTTAGTATAATGGACAACTGATACTGGAGGGACAAGTACTATCCTGATTCTGAAAAGTTAGCGTTCGTTTGGTCCCGGTTAATTTGTCAGATAATACAGAAGTTGTCTCGTTGATAGAATCATTCATAAATAGGTTTTGCAATTGTCTCGTAATGGTCTGAATATGAACGCTAACGGCCCGGCGGTTTAATGAGTTGCCGTCCGTGTCAGGG
>PMJC01000433.1 GCA_003157235.1 Methanosarcina sp. | reverse complement strand
ATATTATTTTTTAGTCAGTGCAGTTTATTTTTCTTGGAAAACATATATCTCCTGAATTTTTTCGTGGGCAAATCTTATTATCTCTTTTAGGAGCTAATTCGAAGAGGTTTACATTAGAAGAGCTCAGCAATTAGGGTATTCTAGTTACTGGTTATAATCAAAGAAATCGATAGCAATAAACTTCTATAGGGGATTTAGCATGGTTGAAAGAAAATCGATCCGCTGGGAACTCCATCAGTAATGAGTTGATGTTTATCCAGAANNCACCAATAATGAGTTGATGTTTATCCAGAAAAATCACATACTTATGCTCTACATCTCATTTACCATGCGGTGAAAGTTCTAATTCTTTGTATTCAAGTAAGCTTAGAAAACGAGTGCAGTTGAGCAAAGTGTATTTTAAGATAAAACATCAACTGGCTAATCGCGAACGATCCAAAATTCTAATTTAATTAATAAAATTTGTAAAAATTGGTTTTTAGTCAAGACAAATTTTGAAAAAACGCTTTTGTACATATAATGCTTTAGAGTACAAATATTTGAGATATTGATAACTTAACCAAATGCGGGGGGTGGGATTCGAACCCACGAATTCCTTCGAAGCCAGATCTTAAGTCTGGCGCCTTTGACCTAGCTGGGCAACCCTCGCAAATTGAAGAGTATATTTTGATTTTTTCCTGTCCTGAAATCTCCTCATGTTTTTTCATTATGTTTGAAATTACCTCAACATATTATTTAATCCGATATGTTGTTTCTTAAATCTGGTTCCTTTGACCAGATCAACCAACCCTCACACTTCAGAACAAGTATATCGCTTTTAGCGCAAATGACTCATTATATAGACATGTTTTAAATAAAGTTAAATTATTTAAAGCTTATTCTTTACCTTATGGAAATTATATTTCTTGGAACTGGAGTTGCGATCCCAGAGCGTGGTCGAGTACAGTCCGGAGTGCTGGTGAGGCTTGAGGAAAAACCACTGCTAATTGATTGCGGAAGTGGTGTATTAAGCAGATTTTCTGAAGCTGAAATTTTGCACACTAAAGTAGATACTGTACTGCTCTCACACCTTCATCTAGATCATGTAGCTGACTTGCTGTGCCTTCTAAAGGCAAATTGGCTATGTGGAAAGACCGATATGAGAATATATGGGCCTGAAAGAACAGAAGAATGGTTTTTAAGGGTACTTGGAGCTTATGATTATATTCTGGATAAAGTAGATGTAGAAGTTATTGAACTCTTTCCTGGAAAAGGCTTTACTCCCGAAGGCTTCGGCTGCGAGATCAGCTGTACATCAGCAAGACACAGCGTTCCGAATCTGGCTTACCGTGTAGCTGCAGAAGATGGAGAATTTGTGTACTCTGGAGACACTGAGCCATGCAGAAACGTAATGGACCTTGCAGCTGAAGCCGATCTCCTGATTCATGAATGCTCATTCCCTTCAGGCATAGAAGTCACAAACCATACGACTCCTATTACACTTGCAAAAATTCTAGAAGAATTTGAAAGTGAGATCGGAAGCATTTGCCTTACCCATTTCTATCCGAATATGCGAGGGCATGAAAAAGAGGCAATATACCGTCTTAGAGAGTATTTCGAAGGAGAAGTGATTTTTGCTGAAGATCTTATGAAACTCGAAATGTGAAAGAATTACAGCTGTAAAAATAAGCTTTCATTATTGAGATGAGGAAACCCGAAGAAGAATTATCACATTCTTCAAAATCCTCGGACTTAAAACCCTCAAATTAATTCCTATGCACTTTTTCAAAGTAAATTCCTCTACTTATTTTCAGCTATTTTCATGAAAATTAAATTGTTTGACATAACACTTGAACATCTTCTCATTAGTATGCTTCCATGCAAATTTTTAGTCCATCTTCTTTTCCCGTCCATCCCTTCGCTCCGCCCATTCAACTATTTCATGAGTAAGAGTAATTGGTATCTTTACACTTCTTTTTTTCATGTTATCAGAATGAAAAGAGATCATTCTTAAAAAAATCAGAGACTTTTTAATCTCTCTGGGATCGTCAAATTTACTATTGTATTGTTATACTTGCACTATCCATCCCGATCTCCTTGATACTTACGTTGTCATTAGGAGACTCTTTGAATTCACATTATTTATGAGGAAAATCTTTATATTTTTTGTAAAGTTTTTCGATAAACCTCTAATTTTCACTAGTTACTCATATCCAATTTATAAGCACATGACGAAATTAAGAGGTTTATTAAAATCCTATCTAATGTATTATTTTCTGCTCTCTCTTCAAACGCGCCTCAATTAAATCAGCTTAAAAATTATCTTCTCTTATTTATTTAATTTTGCTTCTTTTCATTAGCAGGGGATTGATCGTTACTGAAACTGAACTGAGTGCCATGAAAGCGGCAGCAAGTTCAGACGTAATCAGAATTCTGTGAAAGAAGGGATAAAGAATCCCCGCTGCAATAGGGATGCTTATTGTATTGTACCCAATGGCCCAGACGAGATTCTCCTTGATCTTGCGGATAGTAAGTCGACTCAATTTAAGGGCTGCAACTACATCTCTCGGATCATTTTTTATAAGCACTATTTTTGCGGACTCCATTGCCACATCCGTGCCTGCTCCCATAGCAATTCCCACATCGTACTGGATTAGGGCAGGAGCATCATTAATTCCGTCACCTACCATTCCAACAATCTTGCCCTCTTTCTTGAGCTTTTTTATTTCATTTGCTTTATCTTCAAGCAGCACCTCAGCAAGCACTCTGGGAATTCCTACCTCTGCTGCAATTGCACCGGCTGTGACAACATTGTCTCCAGTTATCATAANNGGCAACTGCAACAAGGCCTATGATTTCGTCCTCATAAACTACAAACATTGCAGTTTTCCAGTTTTCTTCAAATTCACGCATTTTAACTTCTAGCTCCTTAAAGAAAAATCCATTTTCTTCCATCAGTTTGCGGGTGCCGAGCAATATTCGTTTTCCCTCAAAATAAGCCTCTACTCCTTTCCCGGGAATAGAATGGAAACTTGTTGCCTTTCCAAATCTGATTCCCCTTTCCTCAGCCCCTTTTACAATGGCTTCTCCAAGAGGATGCTCCGATCTATTTTCAGCCGTTGCAGCTATGTAAAGCACTTTATTTTCCTCATGGCCCAAGACTGCAAACACATCTTTAAGCTTCGGAGCGTCTTCGGTAATGATTCCTGTTTTGTCAAAAACTATTGTATTAAGTTTATGTGCCCTTTCAAGAGCTTCACCGCCTTTGATAAGGATTCCATTCTCCGCACCTCTGCCTGTGCCCACCATAATGGTTGCAGGAGTTGCAAGCCCAACTGCGCATGGACAGGAGATTACTAAAATGGTGATAGCTCTAAGAAGAGAAAAGAGGAAAGGACTAATTCCTCCAAGAGACGCGGATTCACTTACTCCATAGCGCCAGTAGCCTATGAAAAATCAGAAGAAAAAGGCCAGAAGGGCAGTAATATGCACAGTTACTATGAAGTTGCCAGCAAAAACGTCTGCAACCCTCTGGATTGGAGCTTTGGTAGTCTGCGCAGTTTCCACAAGCCTGATTATCTGAGCAAGAGCAGTGTTAGCACCTACCTTTGTAGCCCTGAACCCAAAAGATCCTGTCTTGTTCAAAGTAGCACCGATGACCGTACTACCTGGACTTTTCTCCACTGAAATGCTCTCGCCGGTAAGCATAGACTCGTCTACTGCCGAGCTGCTTTCCACAACAACCCTATCTACAGGTATCTTTTCTCCGGGACGGACAATAACAATATCACTAACTGTCACCTCTTCTACAGGAACTTCCTTTTCCACGCCGTTTATAAGGATTCTTGATGTTTTTGCCTTGAGCCCCATCAGTTTCCTAATGGCTTCAGAAGTTCGCCCCCTTGCTCTTACTTAGAGGTACCTCCCAAGGACAATGAAAACTATCAACAAAGCTACCGTATCATAGTAGAGGGTGTGATACCCAGGTCCCAGATCAAAAAATGTTGGTGCTACACTGATAAGATAAGCAGATCCGGTCCCCCCTGCAATCAGCAGGTTCATATCAGTCATCTCGTATTTGAATCCCTTAAAAGTTCCGACAAAAAATTGCCTGCCCGGAAAGAGAAGGATCAGACTAGACAGTATGAAAAGTACTACAGGATCGGAAAGGAAAGAGGGTACAAACGAGAGAAAAGAAAATGTCATACTCATATTTCCTAGAGATGCCGGAATTCCCAAGACAAGAGCAATGATTAAGTTATTTCTCTGCCTCCGGATCTCAGCATCCTGAGACATCTGTTTTCTGTCTTTGTACTCCACGGTCTCAGCTTTGACAGATGTTCCATAACCGATTTCCTGAACTACAGTGATAATCTCTCTAACGGAAATACGGGAAGAATCAAATTCTACAACTGCCTTT
>PMJC01000472.1 GCA_003157235.1 Methanosarcina sp. | reverse complement strand
TCCGAGTTATAGCTAGTGTTTTAATATTGTCATGATATAACCAGTATATTGGTCAGGGTTGATAGAACTTTCTCTTTGCAAGCTCTTTTAAAAGCTTTGGCGTCACGTTGACTGATGCGGCTTTTAAAGGTGCTTGCAAATGAAGTTGTCAAAATTTGACAGGTACTGTAAAAGCTGAAAAAAGCAAATTACTAATTGCTGGTGATTATTAGACTTGGTTATTTCTCGTCGTGCTTTGTCATTGCATCCTTAAGATTATCAGGTATTTCTTTGTTATAAAATTCATCAATCTGCTTTGAAGGTGTTATTTGGTTATCACAAATAATGTTCATAAGCTAATGCACACCCATCCGTAGCCGAGATTTGCATAACCCGTTGAAAGTCATATACCATATTTTATAATTTGATGAATGATTTTCACTAACCACGTATGCAATTGAAATTAATTACCAAAGTGATAAAATTACTGTCAAGAAAGTTTTCATAGTGTTTTCTTCACATATTGCCTAATCTTTAATGGATTTTCGGCTACCTCCTAATTGTATTTAATAATACAAAAACACCTTATGAGCTTATTCAAGATGTTAAAAGATAAAACTCATAAATCACTTCTTTGAAAGTTGAATATCATGGATACAGTTGCTTAATTCATTACCGATTAATCCCTTTTCCACACATGTTAATATTCCATCTATCAATTTTATACACATCTCAAACTGAGCAATTTTGTTCTCATAGAAAATCTTTTGTTCCTCTAAAGAAGCATCTTCAGGAAGTTGATAGTCATATAATATAATTGTATTTTTTTCATAAACAGATGAGTATGTTCTTAAGTAGTTATCAGTGTATTGAGAAGCTAATATAGACTTTTGTGAATTTGTCAAGTTCATTCCTACATCCTTTCCAAATTGATTTGCCTGCATTTCTGCCAGAGAATGTCCTGCAGCATAAGCCGATGCATCGATAATTGCATTTACTACTTTTTCTTTCTTTATGGCTTTAATTATTTTGGTTATCTCTTGTTTCTCTTTTTGAATAGCGTCATTATAAAATAGCTTCGCTGTTGCATAATAATTTTTAGAAACTTGAAGTTCAGACATTGCCAAATTAAAATCACCTAAAAAATGATTCATTCTTGCATTTGACTCTATTTCGCTGTTCGAATCTTTACCTTTTGCACCATGTTCAAATAAAAAAAGAGCAAGAGCACGATTATTAGAAAGNNGCACCTTTATTTATCAATATGTTGATTATTTCTTTAGATATTCCTTTAGCTTTTACTGCATACATTAGAGGAGTATATCCATTATTTGACGTATCATTTACTGAGCATCCCTTTTGTAATAGCAAATAAGTAATTTCCAAGTTACCTGAAGGCGCAGCGTACATTAGTGCATTTTTCCCATTATTGTCTTTTACAGTTATGCCAACTCCCTTCTCAAGTAAATAGTTAAGCATATCTGTTCTCCCAAATTTCGCAGCTGCAATTATTGGATATGTAAATTGTAACCCTCCCATTTTTTTTGAGATATCATAACCATTCTCACAAAATAATTTCACGATATCAAACTGATTAAGTTTGATTGCATAATAAAAAGGAGTAAAGAGTATTTGTAATCTTTCTGAAAATTCAAATTCTCCAACAAAATTAGAACTTGGTTGAAATATATAAGTGGATTTACAAGTATCTGATTTAGCACCATTTTTTAAGAGTAATTCAACCATCTCCGGATCTTTATGTCCTACAGCAATCATTAAAGGACTGCAATATCTTGATTCTTCATTAACATCAGATCCTTCATCAATTAACTTTTTGACAGTTTTTAAATCGTGTAAAATAATTGCTTTATGTAATGGCGGTTGACTTTTGGCTGGAAAAAGACCGAAGAACGTATATGTTATCAGAATGAGAATGTTTTTTTTCATTACTATACTCTATTTCATATCAAATTTTACTTTGAAATCAGAAGAGCTAGTCATAACTCTATTCTCTTGATTAAAATAGTTCAACATTGATTAGGAATGAGTGAACATTATTGTTTGCATATTAAGATACCTTTCTCCGAATTCTTAAAATGAAAGTGAATCTTATATCAAATCTGCAATATATTAGAGTTTTGATTATTAACTCATTCTTCAATATTAGAATGATGAGCTAAAACTAGCTTTTTTACTTCCTANNACTACTTTCCCTTTTTCAAAGACAATATCATATCCATCTATTGAAGCATTCCCAGTATACGAACTTTTTTCATTCGCATTTTGAGGAAATATACCCATGCCAACGTATAGACCACCCATTATATTCCTATTTATCACCTCTTCCATGGACAACAGAGAGATAACTTCTTCAAGTGATAATCCTGGAACTAGTTTTGAATTTATAGTTGAGATTTGTTTCGCCCCTATATCCTTCAGTTCAGTCAGCAGTTGTCTTGCAGAGTCAGCATGAACACCTGCTGGATATAACTTCAGATATTCAGTAAACCCTTGAATTGGATCAGTTGTTTTTGCCCAATCCCATGTATCAATCTCATTTAAATCTTTGAAAAGTCGAACACTGCATCCACATTTACGGGGAGCATTAAATATGCATTGAGTGATATCACTTTGGACATTTTTCGATGAATAGATATAGAAATCCCAAGCGCGTGTTGAACTCCAAAAAGCGTCAACTTTCCCTAGGTCACTGAATCCATATAGATTGCGTGTTCCCCCTAAAGTTAAGTTGAACCCTGAACTACCGCCCCTACTTAGAGCTGCACGAACCTTTTCAAGATTTCCACCCAAAAAAGTAAACATTTTTTCCCATTCTTCAATTCTAGGTAAATGCCAACCTTCAGTTGCTACTTTTGTTGCTGTTTCCCAATCATACAAGTAGCCAAACAGTCTAACATTACTTGTATCATTTTTATATGCGTAACATGATCCTTTTTCTGGCTTGTAAGCAAGATTTTCAGCCATGACCCATTGATTACCAATTCTCACTGTTTTGTAAACTTTGCCGTCTCTTTTATCTGTAAAAGTTCCTGTTTTTTGTGAGAAACATCCTAAATAGCAAATAGCTAACCCTAAAATAAGAATCAATCGTTTCATTTTATTAAATTATATTTTTCAATCAATTACTCTTAGGTCCATGACTTACTAAAACTGGTAAATTGTCTCTATTTTCTTTTACCTTTTATGTTAATAGTCTTCTAAAACTAATAAAAATGCAAAGAAAATCAGCAATATTGATTATTTTTTTTATGAAGTGTATAAATTTCAGTACGAACCTTTAGATAGTTAATCATAACTAATTATGTTTTTAGAATTGATCTGGGATATATTTATCAAGGAGAGCTAGGGGATTTGGTTCTTTTGCTTTTGCTTGAGCGATGGGTCTTGTGTCGCGC
>PMJC01000215.1:6269-12872 GCA_003157235.1 Methanosarcina sp. | reverse complement strand
ATCCTTTTCTTTCATTACAAAACAGGATTTATCGGTTACATTGATGCATCGATTATATAGCAAAATCTCTGCATTAAAATACAGTTTTGTAAGCCTACTCATTGACTTTGGACTCTGTTTTGTGGTGAAGAAAATGGGTGCAGAGTTGATCCGAATTTACAGAATTTTCGGTACACTGGTCTTAATACATTTGCTAGATCGTGAACTCATCAAGATTTCGTCCTAAATAAGTTATCACATAAAATATATTTTTATACTCAGTTTTTCAAATCTATTTGAATTTCACAAAGCTAAAATACACAATCTAATTGCAAATATTACAATTTGAATTTAAAATGATAAAGTAGTAGAAACTATTGGAATCTAACTTATAAATATATACTAAAATTTAGATGAATCTTCGGGCTTCACTAATGGCCCTGAGAATCATCCGGCGGGCAATTTGCTCACCGTTCGGCTCAAATGCATAACTGTAAATATATTTACTGGAAAAGATATATTTATGTTATCTATCACTTTTATAAGTCTAAAAAAAGTAGATTTACTTTTGAAATTATCAAGTACGAGTTAGTGAGTACTGGTTTAAGATACCATTTACTTAGGATATTATCTTATCCAGCTGGTTTGTCTGGACTGCAATTTTGATTTCTTGAGCTATTCTCCTTCCGGTTGAAAGGCTTTCTTGCATCAGGTCTGCATAAGGAGAGCCTGAAATATAAAGGTTTGTCCCAGCCACAATCCTAGCTGAAATTTCAAAAACCTTGATCTCAAGAGAATCTGTAAAAACTGTTTCAAGACAGAAGGCCCCTATCATCCCGCCAAAAAGATCAAGAGACTCTTCCACTACCCTTTCTCCAAGGGAAAAAATAAGAGGCAGGAGGGACTCTCTAGCTACTAAGGGTACATTTCCTGTGACAACATATGTGGGGCGGATGTCTGCTTCGATTAGTTCTCTGGGTGAGCCGAGTCTAAAGATTTCATCGGCATTAGACTCTACTCTGCGGTCCATACTCAAGAGCTCAAGGACACCTTTGCTTAAGGTATATCCCTCAGTTCTGATCGGGGAATAAAAGTAATGTAGGTAATAACGTGTCCCTGTGATAAATTCCTGAATTGTGAACTTTTGTGTTCGGTCTACGAGTTCATTGAATTCTTTATAGGTTTTTGCAACGAAAAAACCCTTTCCTCCTTTGGCTCCGTGGTACTTAACCATCACAGGCCCATTAATAACACGAGGATCTTCTATTTTTTCAGGCATATGAATGCCTGCTCCAAGCAACCACTCACGTTCTTTATCCCTGTCAGATTCCCATTCTAGCACAGCCCTGTTTCCAAAAGTAGGAACTTCCATATCTGCAAAATTTTTCGTGCCCAGGTAAGCAACAAATGAACCGTGTGGAATTATAATAGTGTTCTTTTTTCTAAGTTCTTCAGCCTTGTTCATTATATCTTCATAACTATCAACGATAATGTACTCATCGGGTTTTGCCTTTGGAAATGCTTCATAAAATTTAGGGGGTTTACCAATGCAGATTCCCAGAGTTCGGAATCCTTCTTTTCGCGCTCCGTCAAAGATTTGAAGGCTTGAGTGAGAACAGACTGTTGCAATAGTAATGTTTTTTAAGTCATATTTTTTCAGAAATTCAAAAACCTGAGGTTTTGTGATCATGATTGTTACCAGTGAAAAATTTAGACTAGAATGTACAATGTTATATTTAAGATTAAGGTTGAATTTTACATAAATATATAACAGTGTGCATATATTAACCCATAATAAATCAAAGTTGTGGTTGCACACCCAGTTGCAGACAATGGGGTATTTTCGTGGTACTTCTCTGGATCGAAAGGAATTATTCAAAATCAAATATTTTAATTTGCTTGTATGCTCTTTTTCTTCCTGGTTTGCTGATTTTTCAACATAGTTTTTGATGACTCAGAAGTTGTGCCATCATAAACAGTTCCAATATAACTCCCTTACTCCACAGTTTCTGTCTCTCCTAAAGGACTTGCTCATCCGTAGGGATTCGTGGATTCATGATGCTCTATCTCTTCATCCTGCAGTCCGGTTCCTTTTTGGATGTATTTATATAGTATTCTTTATAATTGTAAGAGAAATCTATTAAATAAGAAAAAGTCAAGTAATCGGAGATTGGTATGAGGGTCGCTTTAAAGCTTGCATACATAGGCACCGAATTTCACGGCTCCCAGATCCAGCCCAATGTCATGACAGTGGAAGGAGAGCTCTTCAAAGCACTTCGTAATCTAGAGATCATAGAAAGCCCCAAATCTGCTAATTATACCTGCGCCGGCAGGACAGATGCAGGAGTTAATGCCTTCGAACAGATCATAGCTTTTGATACTGACAAAACAAATCTAGCAATTCCCAGGGTCATAAACTCCGCACTTCTCCCAACTATCTGGGCCTGGGCTCACGCGGAGGTACCTAGCCACTTTGATGCTAGAAGAGACGCGATTTCAAGACACTATCGCTATATAATTAGTGGGGAAGGATACAATATTTCAAGGATTCGTGAGGCTTCAAAATTACTGATCGGGAGACACGATTTTGAGAACTTTTCAAGAATCAGTGGAGAAAAGAGTACAATTCGAACCTTGTTAAGGATTGACGCTCGCGTAGACGGGGATGTTACAAAAATTGATATTGTTGGAAATAGTTTCCTTTGGAATATGGTTCGAAAAATAGTAACTGCACTTTCAATGATCGGAAAAGGTTTATATGATAATGACTGGCTGCTCCAGATGCTAAATCCTGATATCTATGAAGAAGGAATTGAACCAGCTCCTGCCTGTGGTCTAACCCTGATGAAAATAAATTATGAAAAAAAAATAGATTGGATCGAAGATAATTATTCTATCAGGAGAGCTGGTTTGCAAAACAAGAAACTTATTCTCAGACATAGAGTTATAGCTGAGGTGCTAGATGAACTGATTTCCCATGAATAAGAAATGTCCTTAAAGAGAATTTTTCATATTTCATATCTAATATTTCATCTATTTTTGAAAAATAGTTACTCTACGAGTAAGGCTTTTGTGTACTCTCTGGAAATAAATTTCAAGGACCTCAAGTCCGACCTGTTTTCCGTATTCAGATGCATCCTTGTCAGAGACTACAACTGCAATACCTCCTGGCTTCAGGACACGTTGAATATCTTCAAGAGCACAGGAATAAAGATCCTCTAAAGATTCGGCAAGAATTGCTGCAGACCTTCCATATGGTGGATCAGTCGCGATTGCGCTTATTGTTCCGTCCTTAAACGGCATCATACGGGCATCTCCTTTCACCAAGGTATAGTTCAGCTCAAAGGCACTAAGGTTCATGCAGGCGCCCCTAACAATGTTTTCTTGGGCATCGATTCCTATAACTCGTGCTCCCAAAATTCCGGCCTCAATAAGTATGCCAGCAGTACCACAAAAAGGGTCCAGAAAGAACTCTCCAGGTTTTATTTTGGAAAGATTTGTAATAGCACGTGCTACTCTGGGCACAAGGACTCCAGGATGGAAAAAGGGTTTATTTTGGGGATTTCTGGCTTCATATGCACTTCTGTTGATGGAAGATATGAGCGTTCCTAAAACAGCCTTTCCACTTAAGATCAACCGAAATTCCACATCAGGATTTGTCAGGTTCGCCTGAAAGCCCTTTCTATTGATAAATCCTCCGATTTTTGGTTCCAGAAGATTGCTGGGAAAGTTCACGTGATGTTTAATACTTTTTGCCCTAACTACAAAACTTTGACCTTCCTTTATAAAGTACGAGGACTCAAAGGAGTTTGTAAGTATAAGAATCGCATCAAGGGTGTTTTCAGTGATCCCTATAACTTTCAGGATATGATGGGTCATTGCGAGCCTTTCAGTTATCGGACCTTTAAGAATTTTTTCCACATTCTCTACTTTACCTACTATATCCACCACCAGGCACTGGTCAACCTTGGTATGTGGCTGGAAATCAAGCTCCTCTATTTTGAGGCAAGCAAGAACTTCAGCAGCTGGTAATTCTTCATGCTCTCCAGAGAGTTCAAAAGCGTATAACATCTGTAATCCGGAATATACTGATTTATATAGCTTGGAATGATATTCAAATTATATAATTCTTTGATAGATATAATGAAATATACATAAAATTTAATGCAATTGCCAAACTTGAAAGAAATTACTAAAAAATTATTTAATAAGTAAAATCAGTGCTCTCCTCAATTATTTGGATGATTTAATTTTCACAATGCACTTAGTTCCGTTTTGCCTGAATTTGTATTCGCATCTTCGTGAGATTAGTTAGAGACAATTTGCTTCAGTGAATGAACAACGCAAATATTCGTTACATTGGAAACTTAATCATGAAAGCTTAATCATTAGTGAAGGACGACCAAAATCAGTATATTTGAAAAAAAATGGTGTGAATAAGTTGTACTTAAAAGCAATTTTTCAAGTATTTTTTTCCTCAAAACATTTTATCCAGAGCTTCTCTGCCAGTCATCCCTGGCTCGACTCCAAGTTCTCTGGCCATTTCAGTTACTTCTACAACCTGGGCTTTGAGCATATCTTCAAAGCTTTTCACGCCTTTTACCTTCGCTGCTGTATCCCCTAACTCCTCAGCAGCATTTATATTCAGGTATCCGCACATTAGGAACCCTTTATCAGCCCTTATAACCAGTAGAGTATATTTTTGCATCTCAAAGTTGAGGCCAAGAGCGCAACCCTTTTCAAGCTGAATTTGTTCGATGAGCATATTTTTTAGAATAAGCTTCAAACCAAATTAACTTTTTGGACTCAGCAGCATTTCCAATTTTTTGCAGTTCAGATTCTCAGCCTTACTCGTTTCTTCCGACCTCTTTTGGAATTCCTGATCTTCATAATGATCTCAGGAACTTTTGTGATTTCGTATGTCAAATACCTTTTTTTCATGATTTTTGGAGAGCTGGCAAAGCCTGAAATCTATTAAATCTTCAAGTAAATTCTCTTTGATACATCCCAATGGATACTGTGAACCTCTTGCTTTCTGTCGTATTTATATTTTAGCTACTAAACTTTTTATATCTAAATTATTTTTATTTCTTTTGCTATAGTATAAACTATAATTTTAGACTTTTGTATCTGCAGTCCGATACTATAACAAATATATAGTATAGGTCTTAATATCCTCTGTTATTGGGACAAAATCGTCACTGATTCCCACATTCTGCGATTTTAATAAATTTAAAACACCGGAAATAACAAAAATTTTTAATTTTTATAAATTCATAATTTGAACTCTCAAACTGCATTAATAAATGAAAAACATGGCCTAAAGAATCATAAATCGAGAACATAACTACTTCAAGGGTATTCAAGTAGGAACAAGAATAGATTACAAAAATTGTCTTCAAAAATTCTGCTTTTTTTCTAAGTCTTAATATACCGAGAAGTATTAAGAATAATGTATCGAGAGCTTATAACTAAATACTTTCATTCCTTATGTATGTAACTTAAATATGATAAGCTTGAAACACCATCAAGTTATGGATTTCGAACCCAAGTATATATTGTGTAAGTGTTGTAGTCATTATAAAACATAGAATTTGGGACAATATTTTCCATGAAAGCATATACGCGTATTCAATTTCTATGTATTTTTTCCAAGATGTTATATTCGAGCGTTATAACAATGCTCTGCAGATCAGGGGGATTCGAAAACGAGCACTGATTGTGATCTCTTGAGGGCAAGTAAAGATGAGCTTGAGTCAAAGACTTCTATGTCAGACATAATGCATTCCGCTCTACACAAGTATTTTGGCTACACTTCTTTTCGCCCTTTGCAGGAGGAAATTATCAGAGATGTTCTGGAAAAGAAAGATGTTTTTGTGATAATGCCTACAGGAGGAGGCAAATCGATTTGCTACCAGCTGCCTGCCCTTCTGATGGAAGGAGTTGCGGTCGTTGTTTCTCCCCTGATTTCCTTAATGAAAGACCAGGTGGATGGACTTGAAACAAATGGAATTACTGCAGCTCTGTTGAACAGCACCCAGAGTGCTAGAGAATCCAGGGATGTAAAAGAAGCTTTTCTTGAAAATAGGTTGAAAATACTTTATATTGCGCCTGAAAGGCTCATGATGCCCGGAACTTTTGCTTTTCTAAAAAAAGGAAAAGTAAGTCTCTTTGCAATTGATGAGGCACATTGTATTTCTGAGTGGGGACATGATTTTCGGCCTGAGTACAGGAACCTTAAACTTTTACGAGATCCAGAGACAGGTTTTCCTGATATACCAATTATCGCACTTACGGCTACAGCAACTGAAAGGGTTCGAAAGGATATCGTATCACAGCTAACCCTTTCTATATCTCCTGGGAAAGGTCCATATTTGGCCAGCTTTAATCGAAAAAACCTCTACTACGAGGTTAGGCCAAAGAAAGAGACCTTTTCCGAGATTATTGATTACTTGCATACGCATAGCGATGAAGCTGGTATTATCTATTGCCAAAGCAGAAACAGTGTCGAAGCCCTTACAAAAAAGTTGAATCTTGCAGGTTTTAGAGCTCTTCCCTACCATGCAGGCCTTTCGGATACCGAACGGACCGAAAACCAGGAGTTGTTCATAAAGGACGATGTGG
>PMJC01000215.1:0-6161 GCA_003157235.1 Methanosarcina sp. | reverse complement strand
CATGAAAAGGATCTCTCTCTTGTGCAATTAAGGGAGATGGTAGCTTATTGCGAGGGGAATAAATGTAGGCGTCAGAAACTAATGAAATACTTTGGTGAGAAACTCCCTAAATTCTGCGGAAATTGTGATTCCTGTCTCAGGCCAAAAGGTACCTTCGAAGGAACTGAAATCGCCATGAAATTAATGACCTGTGTTCAGGAACTAAATCAGCGCTTTGGCACTAATTATGTTATTGACGTGCTTATAGGTTCAAAAAATAAAAAAATCAGGCAAAATCATCATGAGAAGTTGAAAAGTCATGGCAGTGGCCGGGAATTCACAAAAGAACAATGGAGATCATTAGTTTCCGAAATGACAGATACAGGTCTTCTTGAAGTGAGTGGTGTACAATATCCTGTTTTGAAACTGAATGCTATGAGCAGAAAAATTCTGACAGGCTTGAAGCGAATAGAACTTATCTGCCCGGAAGGTTTTGCACCAAATACTGAAGGAAGCCTAATGTTTTCAATAGTTGGCACAAAGAGTGATAAAGCCAAAAATGGTATCCAGTTCTCAACAGAAGGACTTTCAACAGGAGAGTTTTCAGCAGAAAAGTATTCGAAACAAGAGTTCTCAACAGAAGAATGTTTGACAGAAAAAATTTCAGTAGCAGCTGATGTCCTGGATGCATCAAAAGTTAAGACGGTCATAAAATCCGGAAAAGGGCATGATGCAATCCTTTTTGAGCGGTTAAAAGCCCTGAGAAAGAAAATAGCTATAAAGAAAAATCTTCCACCTTATATAATTTTCTCTGATACAACCCTTAAGGAAATGGCTACAAGATTTCCGCACAGCCCTGAAGAATTTCATTCCATTACAGGAGTTGGAGACCATAAACTGCGTAAATATGGGGATATTTTTCTCACAGAAATTGATCACTATTGTAGGGACTATAGTTTGGTATCTTCAGAAACGGCAGAAAATTCAGAAGTTGCAGGTATAAAATCTGAAAATAGGGGAGTAATCACAAAAAGCTTAGTTCAAAAGGATGAAAATCCGAAACTGGGAGATAAAATAGAGGTATTTGGAATTAAAGTACCTATTCCTGAATCTGATACAATGACAAAATCAGAGGTTTGCAGATTACCAGCAAAAAAAGCAAAATATTTGGGTATGAGCCTTATTGGGGAGAAATCTTATAAGACGGAACATTTTGAAACAAATACTCTTGAAACATACTCTTTGCAAAGGACTTATTCTCTTTTTACTCATGGGCTTGATATCGATCGAATTGCTGAAGTTCAGGGCATGAGTATTGAAGCTGTTTTCAGGCAATTTGAACAGCTTATCCTTACAGGAAAGGTCAGGGAAATGGGGGGACTGTTGCCTCCCGAAAGGCAAAGGCAGATTAAAGCTGTACTCGAAATGTTAGAAACTGAATTAGATTCGCTTATTCGAGCTAGGATAGGTGAAAAATGTCAGGAAGAAGATTTTAAATTTGTCAGAGCTCTTCTTCTGTCCAAAATCTGCTTTTCTCAATCTTAAGACCGTGAATAGAGTTCTTTTATCGAAATTATTCTAAATTTCTTTTATACTCACTTTTTGCAGATGTACACAATAATGACATCCATTTTCTCAGACAGTAGCTTAAAAATTAATCTAACTCTCAATGAATAGTACTTGAGCAAATAAGCAAATAAATTTTGCATTTGTGGAATGTCTGCTTAATTTTGATTTAAATTTCTGGAAATATTGATTCAAAGTTTTTCCCATTTTTTGATTTCCAGAATTTCCGACAGAGTGCTTCCTCTCCGAATCTCATCAAAAAGTCTCTTTTCAATTTTGTTGACTTCTTTTGCTCTTCTTGCCAGTTCGTAAGCTCTCTCCTTGGGAATCACTACAACTCCACTCTCATCGCCAACTATGAAGTCTCCTGGTTTCACGGTCTGACCACCGCAGGTAATTTCGGCGTTGATTTCTCCAAAGCCTTTTGGATCTCCAGCATTAGGTACTGTATTGCTTGTGTAAATCGGGAGCTTCATATTCTCTATTTCATCAATATCTCTCACAGCACCTTCTATTACCACGCCTGAGATCCCTTTATTCAGGCTGCTCAGGGTTGCAAGTCCTCCCCAGCAGGCGATGTCTTTACTCTCGTTGTAGACAACGATTACGTCCCCTTCTTTGGCAATATCAATTGCTTCCACAGTTTTCGCCCAGTCTCCAGAAAAAACCTGAACAGTAACTGCAGTTCCTACCATCTTCCCTCTCACCACGGGATGAATGTTTTTCATTGCCCCTTTTCTATGCATAGCATCCGAAATATTTGAGGTTGATACTTCTCGAAGGATTTTCCTAATTTCCTGATCTACTGTTCTTGTACCCCGAATATCCACAGCTTCAGGGGAGTTCACTCTCTGCCGAATTTTTCTGGCAGCTTCTGTCACGTTTTCAGAATGAGTAATATTTCCTCCGACAATTACAATGCTGGCCCCTGTCTTGACTGCCTGGGCAGCACTTTCTGCATCGAGCCCTCCAGCAACTGCAAGCGGTACGTTAATTTTTTCTGAAATTTTCTTGAGGATCGACACAGGATTTTTTCCTATCATCTGTTGGTCTATACCTATGTGCACGTTCACATAGTCTATTCCCATAGCTTCAAGTTCCAATGCCCTTTTTACTGGGTCAAGGATCGAAATAAGGTCTGCCATCAATCTGACCCCGTATTTGTGGGCTGAACGTAGTGCATCGAGTACTGTAGAGTCATCTGCACTTCCTAGTACAATAACTACATCTGCCCCTGCTTTTGCTGCCATCTCGACTTCAATGGCTCCTGCATCTATGGTTTTCATATCAGCCAGGATCGTCCGTTCAGGAAAAGCTGTTTTCATTTTGCGGATTGCATCCATGCCCTCGCTTTTTATCAGGGGAGTTCCTATTTCGATCCAATCCACACCACCTACGACCGCATCTCTTGCAATCTCTATCGCGCGGTCCAATTCCAGGAGATCAAGTGCAACCTGAATTATGGGAACGATAATATCACCTTAATAGGGAAACCGAAAAAACTGAAATATTGTAGTATTTTTGAATCGTCTGCCGTTTATATTTTTATTTTTGGTTTTTTAATTTTGAGTTTATTCTCTTGAATTTATTATGGTTATTATATCCTTTTAGATTATATTATTACCCCATTTATGTATATGAAATCTCCACATCTTCGTCAAATTTTATGAAAAAAATAAATTTCAGATTTTGCTGAATATTTAAGAATTTAACTAAATTTGGAAAAATTGATCCTGAAATACGTTAGGTTTCATTACTGTGCTATAAATTGTTGCATATTTTGCTGTTTGGAAATTTTCTCTCGAATTTCAGGATGTACTAAATTTTTAGATTTTTTATTATTTTTTATTTTTTTGATTGATTGCTTTCAATTATTAGTGAAATTAATGGTAACTTTTTAAGATCGCTCGAGAAATAGAAAAGTCTCGTGTGCCGATTTTGCTTGGGATAACAAATCTCAACAATTAATGAGAAAGGTAAATAACACATCGTAAGAATTTAACTACATAAAGTATGCAGAAATTTAACTTTGGATTTTCAGCAAATTCTCTACACTGCTTTAAAATCTCAGAATTCTACATGATATGTGTTTTTTATTCAGAAAACTTTTTGTTTTAGTATCGATCCCTTACATTTTGAGTTATAGATAAAGAATAATTATTACGATAGCTTCTATAGATATGATTTACCACTATTTATAATATCAATAGCATTAAATCGTCAACTGTTTAAATAATGTACTTGACCATAACTTCTATTTTAATTGATTATTATACTTCAAGTGCGTAGGTTCTAATATATTAATTTTTGATTAAAGAGAATTTCGATAAACTCCTATGCATTTGAGTATTGGTGAGTTTAAATCTCTTAGTAATAATTTTTACTCATAAAAACTCTGACTGATTTTGCTCTTTAAGAGCAATACAGGCGTCTTCAGTCAGTTGGAGACGTACTTGTTGAAATTAATTCCTTAATTTATCGAAATCTTTTCTTATCATTTTTGAGTCTCTATCTTTTTACAAAATAGTTTAAAGAGGCAGACTTGAAGCTGAAGTAATCATTATGTTTAAAATGATTTTTACAGCAATTGAATTGTATTTACGATTTTGAACTTGAGAAACAAATATTAAATAGAATTTCTTTCGGAAAATTTCTTGGTTTTTCTGATTACATACCAGACAGTACCCCAGTCTGATCATTCAAAAAAAAACTTATTGATAAATGCAAAGAAAAAGAAATATGGGTACATTTACAAAGCCAACTTAATTGCCTTGGTTTGAAAACAAAAAAGGGACTGATTCTGAATGCTACTTTTATTCATTCAGATCTTGGACATTCAAAAGCTGATAAACCTCGAGAAAATGAAGCAAAAAACAGGAGAAGCAGAGATGGAACATGGACAAAAAAGGGTGGTAAATCTAAATGATTCTATACATCCTTTTCTTCACTGCAATGAACCGGATTTATTGACTTCCTGGATGCACAGGTTTCAACGTAAAAACTATGTATTCATGAAAGCTGGATCTATTGACAATTATATAGTCATAAAAAGAATTCATTACGGTTTTTCAAAAAGGGCAGGAGACTTCTTTTTTAATAGTATGAGGAGCTTTTCATCTAATTTTGTAGCATGAAGTGTTTTCACTTTTGAAAGCTGGTTAACTGATAAATGCTGAGCTCCTTGAAGGTCAGCTCCTTGCAGGTTAGCTTCTTGCAGGTNNAGCCTCTTTAAAGTTAGCCAAATGAAGTTTAGCCAATTGAAGTGTAGCCTTTTCAACATTTGCTTCTCTAAGGTTAGTTCCTTGCAGATTAGCCTTTGTGAGATCAGCATAAAAAAGATTAGCTCCTCGAAGATTAGCCTCTTCAAGGTTAGCTTCTCTAAGGTTAGCTTTTTCAAGGTTAGCCCCTTGCAGGTTAGCCCCTTGCAGGTTAGCCCCTTAAAGGTTAGCCTCTATAAGATTCACTCCCTGAAGGTTAGCTCTTCGAAGGTCTTTTTTCCCTGAAATATCCATGTACAATTATTGGCTTTAAACTAAAATAAGCATTACTGTACTAGGAAGATATCTTCTGCTCTTCAGGATTTAGTTTTTAAAATCTTATCGATTCATTTCTGATCAAGAATATCAAAATTTAGCGAAAACACAGCATAAGTTGGCTAAACACCAATACGTTGAAAAATATCTTTTTATATATTTAATAGAATATTGTTGGTATATATATCTAATTCATTCACTAAAAATTTTAAAACAAAGAAGTATATTTACGATTTGATTCTCCATATTTTATTTATTTAGGCAGAAAATCATTATTTCTCTAGAAGTCAGAAATATCTCATCATTATTTCAGGATTTTATTTCAGCCTGTAGAAGTTATACAGGCTCATAGGCACAATTAAAATTTCCAGATATTTGTGACCTTATTTTTAAATCTAGTAGTTATCCTCTATAAAGAAATTAAAAAATACATTAATACTTATAGGTTGCAATTAATCTATATAATACAGGCAACTACTACATATAAACCTGCATAATATATTATGAAATATACGGAAATATATGGTATGATAAAGTCAGATTCGAAAGTATTACCTAAAGCTGATAACGTTAACGAAGGAAAGACAGCTGAACCGGTCGTAAAAGCAGATTCTTCTGCTAAGGCTGTTTAAATACAACATTCATTACTTTTTTCTTTTTATAATCTTTTTTTCACGTTTCACGATTTAGTTTTTACTTTAAAACCTATGCATCAATTAAACAATAGAAACATAACTTTGTCAGCATAACCATTGGCTCATGGGGTTCATTAAAGTTCAAACAGTCATTACCTTCTGATTGATTATTGTTTTAATCAATTACTCAATATCAGTGAATTGATTCCAAGTCCTATGAGGATCAGGCCGCCTAGAATTTCTGCTTCATTTCCAAAGAGGTGACCTAACCTATTATCCTATAATCGCTCCACAAAAAACCATAATAAACGTCACACAACTTACAATGAGCGCAGGTTCAATAAATAGGTACTTTGAGAAATGTGAAACTTATTCCTACAAAAAAGGCATCTATACTTGTTGCAAATGCCAGCATAAGAAGTATCGAATAATTAAGAGAACCTATTTT
>PMJC01000365.1:3710-11009 GCA_003157235.1 Methanosarcina sp. | reverse complement strand
ACTCAAGGCGAGCCTAGAGAGAATTTACCAAGCCGCCAGGATAGGTAGCCTCTGCGGGGCTGAGTCCATTGTTTTACATGCGGCTTTTTATCAGAAGAGCAGCAACCAAGAAGCCTACGATATGGTATCAAAAGCTCTGCAAAAAATTACAAAACAACTCCTGGACGAAGGAATTTCTGTAGTCCTGCGCCCTGAAACCATGGGCAAACGTACTCAATTTGGGACTCTTGAAGAGGTGCTTTCCCTGAGTTCAGAAATAGAAGGGGTAATGCCTTGTCTAGACTTTTCTCATATGCATGCAAGAGAAGGAAAACAAAATTCCTACTCTGAGTTTATTGTAATACTAGCGAAAGTAGAAGAATCCCTTGGGAAAGAAGGTCTTTTAAACATGCATATGCACATATCGGGAATAGAATACGACAGGAACGGGGAAAAGAAGCATCTGACTTTAAAAGAATCTGACTTTAATTACCCAAAACTTTTAGTTGCTATAAAAGAGTTCAAAATTACAGGAATGGCAATATGTGAAAGTCCTAATCTCGAAGAAGATGGGCTTCTGCTCAGGAATATTTACTACGAGTAAAGTCTATTATAATTTTTTTTTTGAATGCCTCATACAATGTAAAAATAATTCACTGTCACTCAAATTAATTCTATAGGATCTCGAGAAGCCCTTGATTTTTGCGAGTCATTTCATAAAATCTAGGGATTCATCGAAATCCTCATGAGTTAATTTAACAGCGTCAAGGCAACAGTAGAAGACTCAGAAGTTATAGAAGTAGGAACTGGATGAGGGGTCTCTAGGTTATTATTTAAATATAAGGATTATAATTAATACAAGGATGATAGACGAAACACGAAGGATATTTAAGGAGCTTGATTCAAAAAATTTAAGGATTCTAACTGGTATCGAAATAGGAATGAGACGCTTTGAATGGGTGCCAATAGAAGAACTAAATAAATACACCAAGTTGCCCTTTGATAAGTTGGAATATAGGCTGAAAAAGCTTGTTAAGAACAAGCTTGTGATCAAGAACACTAAATCATATGAAGGTTTTCAGATTTACTTCGAAGGATATGATATCCTTGCTCTCAATGCCTTTGTCAAGAGAAAAAGTATCAGTGAAATAGGAAGTGAAATCGGAGTAGGAAAGGATTCAGTAATTTTTGAAGCAATTAGGCAGCCGAAACTTGCAATTGAAAATTCCATTTCAGTCATAATTAAAGTTTATAGGGGAAATAAAACCGGTTTCAATCAACTAACGAAATTGAGTGAGCACATTGGCAAAGGAGATAACTTTTCACGGATTTATGCCGCCCGCCTTGCTGCCCACAGAGAGTATGAGATAATGAGCAGGTTATACCCTAAAGTCTCAATTCCAAAACCTTTTGATCAGAATAGGCATGTGATAGTCATGGATCTTGCAAAAGGTAACCTCCTTTCAAAAACAAAACTTCTTGATCCGGAATGGCATCTCGATGAGATTATCAAGCAGGTAAAAATTATATATTCAATGGGAATCATACATGCCGATTTAAGTGAGTTTAACATATTTGTTTCCGAAGAGGGGGTTCAGATCATTGATTGGCCCCAGTATATCACTCAAGAACATCCTCAAGCTGATGAAATCCTCGAAAGGGATATCTCAAATATACTGATCCATTTCTTACGGAAGTATGGAATTAAGAGAGAACTTAAAGAACAAGTCAATGAAATTAAGGGTGTATAAATCAAGGAGGATCTTGGCCTTAGTAGTCTATCAAAGTAAGTATTTCACTAACTTACTAATGATACTCAGCAAACCTTCAACTCATTATTCATCCATTTTATGGAAAAGCAATATGATATTGATTTTTTTTCTTCCATAGTATTCGTCTCAATTCGAGTTGATAGATAAAATAAAATACCCTTTTGAAATTATCCTTAAACACACCAAATATACTTATTTTTGTATAGAATAAAAATTGAATAATCACTCATCTACGCTATATCTTTTGAGTTGTATCTCCAGATCTATATTAAGCAAATTTTTCATTCAGTTGTGCATGATACTGATTAGATTAATCGTTCCATTTTAGATCTAAAAATATGTTTTAAATAGTACCACGCATCAGTTTAAATTTATCAAAATGAAATTTATCAAAATGAAATTTATTTTCATCAATGATTTTTAGACCTGGTGAACTATAAGTTGATCGATTATTTTAGCATCAAGGAAGCTAAAAAAATGGTAAGATCAAGACAAATGAAGATCTAAAATCCTTTGTCCAACTCATTTATGTTGATAAACATCGATTGGTAGCTTGGAGGTATAATATATATATATAAAATACAACTATGAAATGTAAAATTAGTATCTCAAGTAGTTCTATTCTTTGATTTTAATTCATTTATAAGTTAAGTACTCTGCGACCATAATATGGATACAATGGAAGTCAACAGCAGAGCTTTTTACCTTAGCTTAATGCTATATCATCTTAAAAACTTCATCGTTTATTTCCCAAATGAAGGAAAAAATATTTTCAATGTAATTGGACTTTACTCAATTAAAAATATTATCTTCAAGAGGTATTTTTATTTTTGGCATTTTTGACCTTGAAGCATTGATTGAAGATTCAAGAGAATCAGTTAGAAGATGTTACAGCGAAAAATTAAACGTTATGAACATCTTGAGAATCATAGTTCATTTCAGCAAGTCAGTTGTTATATCAACGAAACTACACAATCCAGCAGATTTAGACTATAAATTGGCTATGTCTATCCTAAAATTAGAGTCATTTTTTGTTTCACAACCAACGGTTTATTACCTTAGATAATTTATATAATATTCTCCTGATTTGTAGAAATAATTATGGAACTGACAAGATTTGTAACTATTGTAAATTCTAAAATATTTAATTTAGTTGAAGAATAAGAGGGTAAAATAGAAGGGGATAAATATCAAAAAACAATTTTACTTGATTTAAATGTACATAAAAAAATATCGTGACCAAATTTGGAAATTATTAGGACTTCTGTGGTTGAACTGAAAAATCAATAGTATTAAACCATCAATGTCTAAAATGCAGATTTTACCACAAAGTCTATTTTTCATAATTTCGCACCCAACTACAATTCCTAATTACATAAAAAACGAGGTATTAGAGCATAAGGTATGTTAAAAATGGAAACGAAAAGTGTTTTGATCTTGGGAACAGCCTCCCATGTTGGAAAAAGTTCAGTAGTGACTGCTCTATGCAGGATACTGTCAAGAAAATATAAGGTTGCTCCTTTCAAGGCTCAGAACATGAGTCTAAACTCCTGGATTACAAAAGATGGAAAGGAAATTGGAATTGCTCAGGCAATCCAAGCAAAAGCTGCAGGCTCCGAACCAACTGCTGATATGAATCCTGTTCTCCTGAAACCCAAAGGGGATTTTGTTTCCCAGGTAATTCTTCTCGGAGAGCCTTATTCTGACAAAAGTGCAGGCCAGTACTATGATTCCATCTCAGAAATGAACGCAGTCCTTGAAGTAGCTCTTGAAAGACTTTCTGTAAAATATGACATCATTGTTATGGAAGGAGCAGGGGGAGCTGCCGAAATTAATCTGTATGAAAGAGATATTGTAAATATCGGCACTGCGAGACTTACGCAAGCTCCAATAATACTGGTTGGCGATATCGAGAGAGGAGGCGTTTTTGCAAGCCTTTATGGCACAGTTGCACTTTTGCCTGAAGATGTACGGAAAAATATCAAAGGGTTTATTATTAATAAGTTTCGAGGCGACCTGGAAATCCTGAAGCCAGGCCTTAAACAACTTGAAGAGAAGACTGGAATTCCAGTGATTGGGGTTCTTCCTTATTTCAAGCTCCATATTCCCTCAGAAGATTCGGTTTCACTTGAGGATAAAAGAAATCCAAAAAATGAAAAAGGTATAGAGATCGTCGTCATCCGTCTGCCCAGAATATCAAACTTCACTGACTTCGAACCCCTGGAGGAACTAGCCCAAATTCGCTATGTGAACCTTTACGAAGAAATCGGAACCCCTGATGCAATCATGATCCCGGGTACAAAAAATACTGTTAATGATCTGATCGACTTAAAAGCAAGCGGAATGGCAGAAAAAATCAAAGCTTTTAAAGGAAAAATTCCTATTTTCGGGATATGTGGAGGGTATCAGTTAATGGGCAAAACAATTTTCGATTCAGGGGTTGAAAATGGGGTTGAAGCAGAATTCAAAGGCCTTGGCCTTCTTGATGTGGTGACAAAGTTTGGAACATATCACAAGAAGACGATTCAGGTCACAAAAAAAATAAAACCCTATGGCCCGATCCTTACTCCAATAGGTGGGGAGGAAATAAAAGGATATGAAATCCATATGGGAATCACAGATTCCTTCTGCAACGTATTTGGGGACGATGGTGCAATTGACGAGGAAGGCCTGGTAATTGGCACGTACATTCATGGGCTTTTTGAGAACAAGAATATCAGAGATGCACTTGTGAAGTACCTCTACAAGATAAAAGGGCTCGAATTCCTGCCTGAAAATGTTATGACCGAAAACAACGCTTACGATGAGCTCGCAAATTTTGTTGAGAGGAATTTGGATATGAAAAAAATTAACACGATAATAGGAATATGAAAAAAATGTAAAATATATTAAATTAATGCAATTGAACTGAGGAGTATTTCGATAAACCCAAAACTTCGTCATATGCCAATAAATAGTGCATAAATAACTCGTAAAAAAAGAGGTTTATCTGAATCTTCTAATAAATAAATGAGCTTAAAACATTAAACTGTCTATAAAGTAAATTTGATTAAAACATCTGTTATACTTTATTTTATGCTTCAAGTGCGTGAATACTACTATTTTTCAAGTGTAGATAGCTAAAATTATGCCACTTGGAGTCTTATTAATCACCACACGCACGGAAAATTGGAAGAAAATAAAATCGGAAACATTTTTATTTCTCGAATAGTATCCAAACATAATTGTGTCTTGAGATCACTGAAAATTTCCTAGTTTATGGAATGTTTACCTAAAGCTCAACATAAAGCTATCCTTTTAGTATACCGATTTGCTTCTCTGGAGCAAGCATACATTTAGTTCGCATATAAGGTAGTTGTAGCATTTCTTTTATTGCTTCAATTTGATATGAAAATACTTGATGTTATTTCCTCACCTGTTCTCCCCATACTCTTTTTCAAGAATTGAGATTATACTTATTCTCTTCAAATTAAGTAGAAGGCTCTTCACTTTCAATTCAATTCACTTTTTGGATACTGCATGCAAATTGGTTCTTCCAATGTATAGATAATTTCTATAAATCTATGAATTTAGCTCCTTGCTAGTTCTTTCCATCATATTTATTGTCCCTATTTATTAGCAGTAATTCATTGGATAATGGATCTAATTCATTATATTGTACTGAAAGTTTTCGGTGGTGTGACTATTTTTCAGAAAAATCATAAGTATCAAAAAATTATGAGAAAGTACATTACATATTGAAAGAACCAAATAATATTCACTAATTTACGCTAAAAGATAATATAATTTTTTATTTTGATTGACTCAAAGAGATTTGTGTATGTGACAACGGAAGAAATTTGATAAGTTACAAGCCTACTTATGTATCATCTAAGAGCTTATCCGAAAAATGTTGTGACATGCTGAACTTTTAAAATTGGCACTATACACAATTGGAATGGATACATGGATTACAGATTTATTATAATTTTTACAACCATGTCATTATTGACTTTTCGGATAGGTTCTTAATCCCAATAGGCGTATCCATTTCTGCGCATAGATTTTAACCTCTGTCACATATCTGCCGGCCCTCTAGCCCCTGGCTAGGGATTGAGCGTGTCGGAACGATCTGGGCCAAGGTCCCCCGTCTCATGGTTTTCGAGATCGTTCGTGAAGCGGCCGAGCCTCTTCGTACAGCCCCTGAGCATCAAGATTGTCGGCGAGCTTTTTGAGACTGGTAACTGTGTCGGAATGATACGAGCCTAGCGTAGCTTTTCTGATATTAAGTGCGCGTTCGAAGAGTGACTGCGCCTGTGCGTATTTACCTTGATTATCTAGATTAACGGCCAGATTACAAAAGCTATTGGCCGTGTCGGGATGATACGAGCCTAGCGCAGCTTCTCTGATATTAAATGCGCGTTCATAGAGTGGCTGCGCCTGTTTTTCGAAGAATTGAATGTTCGTTTGGCTTAGCCTGATTGTTAATCAATACGGGATACCTCTTTTCATGAATACGCATTCAGGAAATGCTTCAGATAAAAGTATAATTCTAGAATCAATCAAGTCTCTTAAAAGGAATGGGTCTTACACAACCTAGGACGTCTTCACCTTCCTGGATAAGAGGGCTTCAAGGTCAGCTAGGGGGGTCTCTGCAATGGTGGGGCTCATGAACACCCGCCTGGGCATCCTTAGGCATAGATATCTCGAGCAATCACAATATATACTCCCTCAAGGACGATCACAAGAGTGTGGTAAAGTCCGTTCTGGATAACTATTAATCCGGTTTTAAGCAAACGTTAATTCTGTTTTTCAATCAATTCGGGGGCTCTCCTCTTTTCATCCTCTTCAAATACTTGTTCAATACCACGTCCGCAATAAGGTTAATCCCGCTAAGAGCTGCATGGACCCCAGGTTCTGCGGTCATCCTCTCGCTATAAAACCTGTACAGAACCTTCCGGTGCCGAAGGTTGTACTCCAAGCAAAGTCCCACCAGCTCCCAGTGCTCAGGAAAAGCCTGATCCTTTCCAAAACCGGTCGTGCCTCCAAGCCTCGTTTCAGCTATGGGGCTGAAGAATAGCGGCATCATCAGCCCGGTGTAATCCTTCAGCGACTCCACGAGTTCAATGGTCTGCAGCACGTCCTCGGCAGTCTCGCCAGGGAGGCCAAGCACAAGGCTGGCGACAGGAAGCCAGGACTCTTCTCCGAAAAGCCGATAGCAATCTCTGACTATCTCGGGCCAACTCTCTGGATTTTTCGGCAAAGCTTTTCTTGGCATATGCATTTGAAGAATTCTGCAGCTTCCTGTCTCTATCCCTATCCAAGCAGACATGTACCTCTGATCTCTGCCAACTCCTGCGATCCTGGACACTTCCCGAAGAAGGTCCTGATTTTGATGAATCGTGGCAAGGCTGAGATGGGATACATCCACCGTCCTCGGACCCAGCCGCTTAACCCCTCTGAACAGTTTTTTGACCTTTTCTCCATCGGGCTTGGTGCCTGGTGAGCCGTAGGTGAAGACATCTTCGGAATGAAGAACCACGTCCCTTTGACCTGCCTTTAGATTCAC
>PMJC01000365.1:1328-3686 GCA_003157235.1 Methanosarcina sp. | reverse complement strand
GTTCCTCGGATTACCTTTGGAACCTCATCGCCGTTGATAATAGATCGGCAGATTCTAGGAAAATCGCCCTCTCCCTCGCCCAGGTAAATATGATCCACTGGGACATCCTCGCCCACCAGCTCCCAGGCTCCATTACCACCGACCACCAGCCTTGGCATATGCTCTTTGATCAGTGGATGATTTATCAGGGCAAGGAACTTGGACCTGTTATGAGGCTCACCCCGCCCGATCATCTCCTCAATCTCGCGTAAGGCCATTTTTCCGAGAGGATCGTCGTGGGTTATTCCCACGATCTCAGTTTCTGGGCCGATGGCCTTATCAAGGTGATCGGGATGGGCCACCATCACCTCGGTCCGATCAAAACCGGCCTCCAAGAGGGCTGCTTCCACTTTTCTCATGCCGCAGGGCGCGAGCAGGGCTGAGCCGTCCGAGGCTGCAGCCACGGGAGGGCAGAAGAGCAGCCTGAAGGCAAAATCGGGCATCACAGATTTTGGCAGCGTCGCTGCAAACCCAAGAATCGCTCCCCCGTGATATGTGCTCATCATGGTGAGATCGCTTGTCAGAACTATTTTTTTGCCCTGCATTCTAAAGCCACCTTTTTTATCGCGAAATCCAAAGTGGGATAAAGCATTATCTTTTATATGTTTCTATTTCATGAAATCACTGATTGCTTTATAAAAACCATCATCTCAAAGATTAATATACGCATACCTCTCCAAGTGATCATTTAAAAGTGGAAAAAATTAATAAATGCAACTTTCTGAATTATATACACTTATAACCATGTTTCTATATTTAGAATTTATGATTTTTGAAGCTAAAAATCAAAAATGTTCTATCAAGTCTAGGATAAATTTTCTAGTTGAAAATCAGTAATCGTTTTTCCGTCATAGAATTGACAGACCCCTGTAGGTATCTTATATAGGAAAACAGGAACTCAGAAGAAAACACTAAATATTATGAACATTCAAAAGACAATCAAANNCCGAGATAAAGAAGTTTAGAGGTAGAAATACATTTTACTGCCTGGAATCGGGGTTCACGGACAAAAATGACAATGTCAAATACCGTTTGAAATGCGATAACGGTGAATGCTCTATGACAGTGACCCCTGACAATAGCAAACCTGAAAAAAAGGAAGAGAATACGAAGACAGAAGAAGAGAATAAAGATGGAGATCGGGACGACGAAAAAAAGAAAGATCCGGAAGAAACTAAACTTTGTTTACGAAGACCCTATCCTGAAACATACGCCGATTCTCAGTCATTTGAGCTGGAAGAAGTAGCTTTTAAATCTGCAAAGAGAGGAGAACTTTTCTGGGATAAATATACACCTGAACAGGCAAGGTGCTTGTATTGAGTAGAGAAAGCAACTGCTATTAATTCTCCGTTATGCTATCACAATTACAAATATCTGATGACAGAAACGCATTATATAGGGGATTTCGGGAACCGAACGGTGCTGATCTCAGACAAAGGGCATAATATAGAATCCAATATCATCGACATGATTAAGGTCGAGCTGTTCAACTACACTCTACAAATACTAAATAAGTACACTCCCGAATTTCCGCCCGCATTTCCTGAAGCTCCCCCTGAGTATACAAACAGACAAGAGCTTATATTTCATACTGATCAATTGAAAAGAATTAATCAACTCATCCCCCTAACCATTCCGAAGATTGAAAATGAGATGAAAACTAAAAACGATCAGCTAAAAGAATTTTCTGCAATAGATAGGAATGAAGACAAAAAGGACTTTATTAAAGGCGTGCTAGGCCCAGAAGCAGTGAAGAAAAAACTGGAAGCATACGCCAAAGATGCAACGAGAAGAAATAGAGATCTTGATGACCGTGACTATAATGAATGATTTGAACTGACTACAAATCTGATAGGAAATTTAGGACAGGACAAACAGAACCTGGAGCAATTAAGCAATAAAATAGACAATTTTTTAGGGGATATTAAAAGGAACCCATACTGGGTAGTAATTGAAACAAGAGTTGACAAGTATCGACCAAACAGTCCTCTGAAATCAATAACATTCCAGCCTGAATTTGCTAAGAATTTTGCATATGACCTTTATTTCAGCCTCGCAGACGTTAATATAATAATGTCTGCAACAATTTTGGTATATAGATATCGAACGCCGCATAAAAGCTTCTAACACTTCCATATATCCCTGAACACTTTTATCCGCCAAACCATTCTCTTGTAAGTGTTTACGGAAGTCTATGATATATCGCTTTATCTTTCGTTTACGTGGAAGAATGCCGTCACTAATTTCTTGTTCAGCTTCGTCTATCAGTTCTTCAGGTGTCTTACCTGTAAACTCGGTATAAGCTTGCAGTGCATTTAA
>PMJC01000365.1:0-1308 GCA_003157235.1 Methanosarcina sp. | reverse complement strand
TATATTACATTTTGCCGTAAATTAATATACAGTATATTAAAATTTAACTTATATTTCACAGATTATCCACTCAATGCTTTTTGATCTAAAGAAGCTAAAACAATTTAATATTATAAAAGTTTATGAAAACCCATTTCTGAGTCTTAGAATAGACTCATAAACTGGTTTTCCAGATAATTTATGGTGAACAAATGATGATCTTCGAGTGCCTCATAATAGATATTGCCCCTACAATTTCAAGATTGCTGAATATCCCTATGATCCGACCCACTGGAAAACCAATTTCTGAAGTTCTTAAATACGCAAAGAAAAAAGACTACAAAAGAGTGATAATTATCGTAGTTGACGGTCTTGGGTACTCCCTTTACATACATCTTTTCCCAATAATGAAGAATTTGAACGAGCTTGTCAAGAAAGGTCTATTATTTAAATGCAAATCTCCGGCAACAATAACTTCTCCAGCTATTGCATCAATCTTTACAGGATACCCTCCAGACGAGCATAAAATTTATTCAACAGCTGATATCTATGCTGAAAGGGCAAAAGACTCTGAAAATCCAAAACTTAAAAGCATAATGGAATGGGCTTATCGGATGAGGATGAACGTATCAGCAGTTATTGAGTCTGGAGGTGCGGAGAGTTTTAGAGGGAGAATAAAAAACTTTTATGGAGTGCCGGATTCCGAAGATATATTGGATTATGATCGGCGGATCACTAAGTATGCAGTGAGTTCCCTCAAGGAGAAAACCGACATTCTGGCCGTTCACCTGAGAACACTTGACCGTTTTTCCCACAGGGCAAAAAACTGGGAAGAACTGAAAAGTGCTGCAAAAGAAGTGGATGAGAATTCAGGTAACATTTTTCGAAATTCAGAAAAAGGCACTATTTTGTTCATATGCGGAGATCACGTAATTCATGGAGGGGAAAAGTGGTTGAAAAATGCAACCGAAGAAGAGATTAAAAACCATAGGCAAAACCTTGTAGCACTGATCGTTGGCTGTAATTAAAAAAACCTTAATTCCAATTATTNNATTGCAGGACTGCGAAATTTCTAAATATCCGAAAAAATTGTGGTTTGAAGAATTAGGCATTTGAGCCCAAATGGAATTGAGACTCCTTTTAGTATGATTATTCACCCCAAATTTCTTTTATTTGCGCTATGGCTACTATTAATATTGATTCGAGGAAGAAAAAACGAAAATTATATTACACTTTTTTTAGGTCGTATTCATACTTACTGAAAACCTGTAGCAAATGAATTTATCGACATTTTTCTCAAATGCCTGAGAGTTCTCGTTTTTTATAATT
>PMJC01000441.1 GCA_003157235.1 Methanosarcina sp. | reverse complement strand
TTCTCGACTGCCTGATAGGTTTTCCCATTTCCGTCGTAATAATCTTAGCATAATTGTCGACATTCAGCCTGAGCACTTCTCCAACATTTGAAAAATACTTTGCCCTGTTCTCAACAGACAACGAACTCCATCCTGAAAATGCAGCCAGAGATTTTTCAATATGGTTCCTACATTCCTTAATAGAAAACGAATCATATATCCATTCTACTTCTTCAGTATAAGGATTAATGGATTTGATTTCATAACTTTCCCCTTCAAAAAGAGTCACTTATTAACATTAGATCTTTGATAATGATTTAATATATAATGCAGAGTTTTTGTGCTAAAATCTATGCATTTCTAAGTTCCATACGAAATAAGAAAAGGTTACTGATCTATAACTCCTGGAGCTTATGGAACTCCTAGAACATCTGGAGCTCCTGGAACACTTGAAATTAATTAGCCCAAACAATCATCGTAAATAGAAAAATAAGGAAACAATAAATATATAGATCTGGAAGTGTACCTAAAGTTCTGTAAAATATGATTGATTCTGTATCTTTTCTTCCCAATTAAGAACAGAAATCGCTCAGTCTGTTAGCAGAATGAGTTAAACAGTTAGGGAAAAATAGGTTTTAAAGCATCTGGTTGATTATCTTGCTAACTACACACACAATATTTTATTGTTGTTAATTCATGTCGATAAATGTAATCTCCATGTATAATTTAAAAGTATTGGTCACCTAATTTCCAAGGTAATAGTGATTTATCTTTAGGTTACTGTTATTGCCTCTTCTTCTTTTTGTCATATTTAATCTCAGATTACTAGACAATTAAATAGAAAAAGGTTTATATAAATCATACTGTGTAATATTATTATACCAGTTCATACCATAAGTATCAATACAATATATTTCAGACAAAATATGGAGTTTATATTAAATGAGAAAACAAGCATTTGAAAGAAGAAAAAATGCACTAGCTATTTTAGTAGTATTTTTTGTAATAATTTCAATGACAGCTACTGCAGTAAGCGCCGCAGATGAAATAAAACACCACCACTCAGGTGAACAACACAAAAGCGGAAAACATATCGGTAAACAACATCAAGGTGAAAAATACTCCGGTGAACAAAACCAAAAAGGACAAAATCAAGGTAGACAAAACCAAGACGAACAATTCCCAAGTGAATTATTTCTAGGTGAACAATACCTAGGTGAACAATTCCCAGGTGGACTATTCCCAGGTGGACTATTCCCAGGTGAACAATACCTTAACGGAAAATTCTCAGATATAGAACTATTCCCAGGTGAACACCTAGGCGGAAAAATCCCAGGTGGAAAGAACCAAGGTGAACAAAAACAAGGCGATAAGTACCCAAGTAGAGCAAAAACAGAGGGTTCAAGGCCATTAGGCGCAAAACCCGCTGTAGGAACACCTGGTTTAGCAACACCTGCAACACCAGGCTTAATAACCGATGCGACATATGGATCTTTTGCACCTGCAACCCCCAATCCAAAATACTCCGGTGAGCAACACAAAGGCTTAAAACATTCCGATAAACAATACAAAGGCTGGAAATACCCAGGTGGGCAAAACCAAGATGGACAATTTACAGGTGAACAATTCTAAAGTGAACAACATCCAAGTTAGCAAACCCAAAGCTGACAATTTAATGTAATTGCCTGATCTTTCAGAGTAACATGTGGATCTATATAGACAATCTACAGGTAGTCTTGTTTAACTGGGTAATTGTATTTGTGATGAGAAATGAAAAGAAACAATTAATAAAATTAAAAAACTGGTTGGAGATATAGGCAATGCATCCTGACAGGAGTAATTACCTAGAATTTCAAAATTAACTCTTTAAACTCCTAGTTAAGTTCTCTTACTTCAACTTGGGTTACAATCTAATAAAGAGAAATATGTGATGCATATTTGATTGTGTTTTATTATTTCAGCTATTTTATTTTTAACACGGATACAGGATGATCTTTCCGGAGATGTTAAGAAATTATGTCAGAGACAAATCACAAACAGTCTTTCCAAAAAATGACCCCTGAACTTCTTGAGTTAAGATTGAATGAATACCTGCGTGAAGAGGAGAAGTATGAGGACTACTGGAAACNNTATTTGAGATTCAACACTTAAAAATAACTAAATAAATCGGCCAGCTCTACCATGAAAACTCCTGCGTTAGGTTGTGAGAAATAAACCCTGCGTTTTTCTATGAGATTAGTTTAAGTAATCCTAGAAAGTTGACCATGAGAACTCGCTAAAATTTTAAAATTGAGAGTGTAATGTCACAGGTTATGTACTTCAAGCGNNAGAATTTATCGTTTTTACTGATGCAGAGTTTTTAAAGTAAAAATATGTATTTTCTCTACGTCGACTTTCCATTATAATTTTTTGCACTATTACCCACGTACAACTTAGAAGTATTGTCAAATGTAGCCCAATTTAATTTTAAATAAACTAACTCTTTCCCAGTCAAATTTGCTTTTCTGTTTGTATTTTGAATACTAGATAGCTATCATTTTCGTGATTCTAATGTAGGATGCCCACTGCTTCAGATGTGGAGACTCTACCTTAGAATCGTGATACTTAATATAGCCAACTCTTTCGTATCGATTTTTTGGAATTTTCACGACTTCAATACATTTGACTATATTCTGNNTTTCCATATCATCTATTTCAGATTTGCCACAACTGAATTCATATTTAGTTTCGAAATCATAATCAGGGACATCAGGCCCCTGCATAGTCCATTCATCTGATTATACCTGCTAGATAATTCTATGTAAGATACATAATTACAAGTTTTGATAAGGTCAAAAATTTCATTGGACTTTTAACTTTGTGCCAGAATGATCGCAAAATCGGCAAGTTGCAAGGCGTCAGGATCAACCCGATTCCTTCGACGAAAGCTCGCATAACATTTAACGTACTCATTGTTTTATGTAAAGATTGGGAAACTCTTTATCAAGTGCTTTCACTTTTGGCATATCGTTGATCGCAATGTAGGGATCAGACGGATGAAGCCTTGCATAGTTTTGGTGATAATCCTCAGCGGGGTAGAAAGCCTTTAAAAGCTCCAACTTGGTTACAATTGGAGCCTTAAATATGTTTGCTTGTTGCAATTGGTCAATATAAGCTTCAGCAACTTCTTTCTGTTCCTGAGTCGAATAGAATATCACTGAGCGATATTGTGTTCCGTGGTCGTGACCCTGTCGGTTAAGCTCAGTTGGATCATGAGCGATCGAGAAAAACACTTTCAGTATTTGCCCGAGTGTTATTTGCGCGGGGTTATACATCACTTGTACCGACTCTGCATGGCCTGTTTTGCCGGTGCCAACGCTTTCGTAATGCGCCGTATCCACTTCCCCTCCTGCATAGCCAGATACAGCGTCAATCACACCTTTGACATGCTGAAACACGGTTTGGATACCCCAAAAACAACCGCCAGCTAAGACGATTCTGGTTTGCGAGAGGAATGCGGTTCCAACACTGTGTGCCAAAGACGTGTCGTGCATAGCGTCGGGCAATGTTTTGGCGCTTGCGTTTGCAATGCTGCAGGCGTGGGGCGTTGCAGGAGCAAGAATAAAGATTTGTGGCATCAAAGAGCCTCCTTTAAACCAGAACATGTTTCCTCACACTTTCGTGACAAACTTGATCGCTACGCAACTGCCTTTTGCACCTTTTGAGATTACTGCTGCAGTTGTCACTGATAGTAAAAAAACCAACTACCAGTAGAATAACAAGTGTCTTTTTTGCTTTACTCATGTAAGTTCACACCTTGTCGATGATTAATCATGTAATATTCCCAAAATTTTTTATTTTATTAATATTATTTAACTCTTTGCACTATCTGAATCTCATTTTTGCAGCGTTCTTAAAATAAAATATAGCATGGAAAAAGAAGTTAATCTAATAATGCCAAAATAATAGAGATTAGTAAAAGAAATACGATTACTATTGATTTTTTTAGTATCAAAAGCATAATTGTTTCTTCAGTTGTCTGAATAGCAACCTTTTTGAGAAAATAGCTATTTTTCAGATTCTACATTTAAATTTGTAAAAACACGAAGGATATAAATATAGAAATTTTTTGCTTTTCAGGTATTGCATTGATTTTAATTAAAAACATGTATATCTTCTTATTTTTAAGTAAAAAGGTTTTCAAATTATAGCTGAAATTGAGAATATACACAGATTTTTGTGATAAACTTATGTTTTTCCATTTCCATATTTGTCACAATCATTTCTTTCCATGATACTGCGCGTGCCAAAATGTATGTTACTTAATATTCAATATCCTGTCCAAAAAATATAAATTTGCCGTCCTTTAATCGTTGATCATTCCTGTTAAGGAAGTTTCTTACAAGACCTATTCAGAAGTTGCAATCGTCAAGCCTACAATCATGTAAGTAAACGCAATATTCAAAGTGCATATCCGGAAGTAACATTAATGCTAACGTTTGCAACCGAGAGTATCGAAACAAGTGATGAGCTTAGAAATAAACAAGGGGCAAATAATCTGAGTAAATGCTGCCTGTTATATTAGCATACACATGATCCGAAATTCCATCCCCACGATTTACTGCGTTTTGTGAGACTCCGGTGCCATCCGGTTTTCCCCAGAAATTACCTCCAATATAAGGTCCACCGATAATATTAATACCTGGAGTTTTTATCGTGTTATAGGTATTTCCTATCCCATTTTTAATGGTTATTTTGTTTTCATTGAAATAATTGTTGTAAACAAGGTTTCTGTTGCTTCTGCTACAGATAAAAAAACCTAAATTATCACTATTTTGAATAGTGTTGCTTGATAATATATTGTCATTAGATGTACCCATATAAATTCCATTGTGATTATTAGAAACCGTATTTCCTGAGAGGATATTGAAATCGGAGCTTGCAAGTAAAATTCCACCGTACACTCCATTATTATTAGCCATATTCTTAGATATCTTATCCTGTGTGGCACACCATCGATAGATTACACACGAATTGTTCAATAGAATATTGTTTTCAATTGTACAGTTATCGCTAGAACATAGAAAGATTCCTGCATAGCTGGGTTCTGTTGCTCCACTTATTTTGAACCCGCTAAGTTTTATGTCATCTGCTTTCAAGAGAAACACATCAGCGTGCGAATTCCTGGCTTTAATTATTGTATTATTCGGATCTCCGGAATCGGACCGAATTGTAAGATTTTCTTTGGCTATTTTGATATTTTTTACATATGTACCTGGTTTTACGATAATTACATCACCTGAGATTGAATTATTAANNAGAAGAGCGAATAATAAAAATGTTAACTTTTTGATTCCAATTCCTCCATTCATTTAAAAAACTCACTCCTAACACACTCGAATATATATAACAAAACCCAAAAACCAAGCTAAAACAAATGAAAGAGCAAAAAATATAAGAAACTTATTTCGATTTAAATCAAATTTATTCCTAGACATATTGATCACATCAGCAGTTACTTTTAGGCAACCGCCAACAACTACATCTTTGAATATATTCTACACTAAGGAATACTTTCATGGTCAAAATGACTAAGTTT
>PMJC01000361.1 GCA_003157235.1 Methanosarcina sp. | reverse complement strand
CAGTAATTAAAGGTGATGGTACAGGCCCTGAACTTGTAGACGCAATGCTTAAAGTTGCAGAAGCCACTGGCACAGATATTGAATTTGTTATTTGTGATGCAGGAGCTGGATGGTGGGAGAAAAACGGAGGAAATTCGTTGATTCCAAATGAAACCTGGGAGATCCTTGAAAGCTCAGATGTATGTTTTAAAGGCCCGACCACTACTCCTGGAGGAATTGGGTCCCCTAAAAGTGTTGCTGTGTCTATAAGGAGAAGATATAATCTCTATGCTAATGTAAGGCCGATTAAGACTTTTTCCAACTCAAGTAAACCTCTAGGAGATGTGGAAATGGTCTGTGTGCGCGAGGGCACTGAAGGGTTATATGTAGGAGAGGAAATCCAACTCACAGACGACGTCTCCATTGGAATCCGGAAGATAACACGTACAGCATCCAGAAAGATTGCTATCTATGCATTCGAAGAAGCTAAGAGAAGAGGCTATGACACTGTTGTACCCATCCATAAAAGCAATATCCTAAAGCAGACATGTGGCACTTTTTTGGAAGAGGTAGAAAAGGTAAAGCAGGCTTACCAGGGAATCGAAATATGGCCCTATCACATAGACAACATTGCTCAGCAACTTATCAAGAATCCACAAATTTTCAACAAAAAGATCCTATTATCTACAAATCTTTTCATGGACATTATCAGCGAGGAGTGCTCAGCTCTCGTAGGCAGTATTGGACTTATCTATTCTGCAAATATAGGAGACTCGTTCGCAATGTTTGAACCGGCACACGGCTCAGCTCCAAAATATGCAGGCCAAGATAAAGTCAACCCTGTTGCAACTGTACTTGCAGGAGCCTGGATGCTTGATTATCTAGGTGAAAAAGAGAATTCAGAAGCTATATTCAAAGCTACAGAGCACATAATTTCAGAAGGCAAGTATATAACTTATGATCTCGGAGGTAGCTCAAAACTCAGTAAAATGACTGATGAAATTGCAAAATATACAGCAAAAATTCTCAAATAAAAAGAAGCTGAAGGAATAAATCAAGAGGAATATATAAATTTTTAATTGTTCTCAGCCCTACCTTTATACATCTCTTTTTCATCACTTTTTCCTTCTTCAAACTCAGATATTTTTCCCTTATTTTTCAGTATTCTTCTACTTTGATATGCAGGATTGCACATCGACTGATACAGGAAGTACTTTTCGACGTATGCAAGGAGTTCTTCATCCGAAATGCAGGAAACCCTCTCTTCTTTATCGTAAAGTTTCTGGATTTCTTTTTGGATTTTCAAGAGCCTAGGGTCATCTTTTTCAACGATAGCTTCAACGTCAAGAAGGTCATTTAAGGTCTCTTGAACCTTATAGCGGATGATTTCCAGACCGGAGGAATCTCCGATGAGTAGGAATCGCTTCCCACCTACCAGTTCTGGAAGATATGGTTCATAATTAAAGGGATTTTTGAGGACACCTGAGGCATGGATTCCAGACTCGTGGGCGAAAATATTCTTCCCGACAACTGCCTTATTTCTCGGAACTCGCAGTCCAAGTTCTTTCTCCATGAATCTTGCAAAACGGGTAACCGGCTCAAGGTTGTATCGCTCAAAGCCTTCTACCCTATCTACCAGAAAAAGCAAAATTTTTTCCATCTCACTATTGCCTGCGCGTTCTCCTATTCCCAGAAAGGTTACGCTTGTCCAGTTGGCCCCATGCCAGAAGCCTGCAATTGAGCTTGCTGACCCGAATCCATAATCATCGTGTATATGGGTTTCTATATTTCTAACCCCTATATCATTTTTGAGGTATTGGATTATTTTCGGGATTCCATAAGGTTCATCAATATTCATGAAGGGCATTCCATATCCAACAGTGTCGCATACTCTTATAATACACTCAGAGTCGATTTCCAGAATATTTTCAACCAGTGGGAATACAAAACCGTAATTATCTGCTCTTGTCATATCTTCTAAATGTGCCCGTGTGCGAAGGCCATGATCTACTGCATACTGTAGGGCATCCAAATATTTCTCTTCGGCTTCTTTCCTGCCTGAGAGCCTCATCTTAGAAAAAATGTGTGTATCTGATACAGACATCAGAATTCCTGTTTCTTTAATCCCATCGATCTCCAAAATTTTATTAATATCTTCCCTTGAAGCTCTAGCCCAACCAGTGATCTCTGGAGATTCGTAACCTATGTCGAACATGAGTTCCACAGCGTCTATGTCTCTTTGATTGAACGCAAAAGCCTCGAGTTTTTCAATCCCGATCTCATGCAGATACTCATAGATTTGAAGCTTGTGTTCTCTGCTCAAGACTATCCCCGGCATCTGAGAACCGTCGCGGATAGTGCTGTCACTTATGAATACTTCGTTTCCATAAGGCAGCTTTATTTTGGGTAGATCTTCATATGATTCGTAAATTTTCATCGCTTTTCCTCCTCTCGTTCAGGGGGCAGAGCCCTACATCGATAGAAAAAGCTTTCAATGCAAGGGTTTTTCCTGCGAAAAAGACATTTTTATGTATAAAGATCCGAAAATCAGTTTTTTTGACCTAGGAACTTCAGCTTCCTTTTTGAAATGCATTCCTTTTAGGGAGAACTTATTATTTTTTTTTCCATGATGGAGTCTTAGCTTATATGTCGACAATAAGCTATCACTATGCTGTTATGGTTAAAATCTCTTTCTTTCAAAATAATAATTTAGTTTATATTTACATTTTATCATCATATACCACGTTAGAAAATATTTCAATCTCGTGTCCCAAGAAACTCACGTTTAATTCAAGAAACATTGTCTATTTAAAGTCGATAAAGGATAAAAAGGCGGGAGCTTTTATTGTGGAAGAGTTCTCCCTTTTTCAGCAAGCGTATGAAAATTTTTTTCTTATTTTATCCTTTAATACCTTTCTTACTGATAATAAGGTATATCTATAAAAAGTTATATTTATAACGGAGTTGATCTGATAAATATAGTATGATAATTAAATTTATGATTATCTTCTTGCATGTTTTAAAATTAGTATTATGAAAGATTAGCTCCTTCCGAATTTTTAGGGGATATAATTAAAATTAGATGATATTTAAATTATATTAATTAGTAACATGATAAGACATATAGTGAGAATTACACTTCAATAACTTATAAAAATGGATTTATAGTCGAAGAATATACATCTCTCTATTAAACTTGAATACAAATTTGAACCATGGAAAAACGGAAAAAAGAAATAAAAAATAGTTTTTTCACCTTATTTCATGGTTATAAAATTCCGAATTACTTACAGGAAAATAAGTAGTTTAAAAACTACCATTTTTTTAAAAAAGTGTAATTTATTTTACTATTACATTTCATGCATTTGCTTCACTTTATCCTGAGGTAGAATATGCCCAAAATAGTACGCGTTAGCGGTGGTCCGACAAAACCTGAAATCATCGCTTTATCACTTTACAAGCTGGGACTGCGAGAAGGAGATAAATTTGCAGATGTCGGCTGTGGAACAGGATCAGTATCAATTGAAGCAGCTAGGATTGCCAGACGTCTAACCATCTATGCAATAGAAGCCCGCAAAGAAGCACTTAGAACCACCGAAATTAATTTCAAGAATTTCAACATCACGAATGCCAAGCTTTTATCCGGCGAAGCTTCCGAAATTCTTGGATCCAGAGATTTTGTTGATTCTATAGATTGTGCTTTTGTTGGCGGAACAAAAAATATTGTTCCCGTTCTTAAGTTACTTGTTGAAAAAAAAGCACGAAGCATTGTGGTAAATGCAGTCCGTATCGAAACTGTTGTCAGAACAATTAATGCAATGAAACACCTTGCGATTTTTGAGGAAGTACTCCATATTTCGGTCTCCAGAAGTATACAAATTGCAGGGGAAACTATGTTCAAACCCGAAAACGCTGTATACATTGTTGTTGGAAAAACAAAAAATTACAAAATTGATCCCTGAACAGCATTCTGCAGATGTACACATAGGTAGGATTTTTTGTCTATTTGCCAACTATCATTCATTGAAATTTTGATTAATTTTAAAGCTACACTAATGTTGAGAAAATAGATATCTTTCCGGTGTAAATCCCCCAAAAATTGATTTCAATCAGAATTATGCTTTTACAGTTATTTTAATTAATTTTACGGAGTGATAACATGTTAATAGGAGTAGGACTTGGTCCAGGAGACCCTGAACTTCTGACCCTGAAAGCAGTAGATATTTTAAAAAAAAGTGATAAGGTATATGTGCCTGGTCAGCTGGCAAAAGACCTCGTAGCTCCTTATTCGGACGCCGAAATCCTTGAGTTCCCCATGATAAAAGACATTGAAACTCTCAATTCTCACTGGAAAGAAAGTGCTGATAGAATAGCAGAAGAAGCACGAAAAGGAACTGTAGCTTTCGGTCTTATAGGTGATCCGAATTTTTTCTCGACATTTTCCCATCTAAAAAAAGTCATTCAAAAGCATTATCTGGATATAGAGCTTTCAACAGTGCCTGGAATCAGTTCGATCACATCTTTTGCTGCAAGGACTGACAGTACAATTGATAGATCTTTTGAAGTCAGTGACGGTTCTGAGATTATGTATAAGATTAACCTGAAAGCCACACAGCCAAAAAAGATAGTTGAAAATCTCGAAGCTGAAGGATATAAAAAATTTATTTTTGCAGAAAGACTTTTTTCTGACAACGAAGTTATAATTCGCAGAAAAGAAGAGATCCCAGAAAAAGGAAATTATTTCAGTATCATCTATGGGAAAAAATGAAAGATCTCAGATCAGATTCTGCGAAATCGAGACATGATTTTGGAATAAATACAGGAAAGCAAAGGAATGATAAGATGGAACGAAAAGTATATTTTGTAGGAGCAGGGCCTGGGAACCCAAAACTAATTACCGTACTTGGACGTGAGATGCTAGAAAAAGCTGACCTCGTGATTTATGCAGGTTCTCTAGTAAATCCGAAGATCTTAAATTACACGAAGGGAAAGATGGTAGATAGCTACGGTTTAACTCTTGAAGAGACCACTAAAATGATCGCAGATGCAGTAGATTTAGGAAAGTTTGTTGTTCGCCTCCACAGCGGAGACCCCTCTCTTTATGGAGCTATCATAGAGCAGATGGAAGAGCTCAAAAAGTACGATATTAAANNTATATCTGATACTCTCATCATTACCCGTCCAGCAGGAAAAACTATGGAAAAAGATCTTATAACCGAGCTTTCAGCTTATAACACAACAATGGCGATTTTCCTGGGCACTCAAAAAATAAGGGAAATTATGGAAAAAGTCCGATGCCCGAAAGATACACCTGCTGCATTAATCTTTCATGCATCTTGGGAAGACGAGAAAGTTATCACAGGAACAGTAGGAGACATCGCAAAAAAAGTGGAGGATGCAGGGATTATGCGATCAGCAATGATTATCATAGGTGGAGTTGTTAACCCCACAAACTACAGGAGGTCCCATCTATACGGAATGTCTCAGAAATCGTTGTAATTACTTTTGAGAGAAATCATGAAATCGCTACAAAGTTAGCAGAACACTTGAAAGCTGACATACTTCTCTATGAAAAAGGAGTTTTCGAAAAAGCTTTTAGAGATTACAAGACAATAGTTGCCGTTTTTGCCACAGGTATTGTAGTAAGAGATATTTCTTCCCTTCTCAAAAATAAGTGGTTGGATCCTGCTGTGATTGTAGTGGATTCAAACCTGAACTTCGTAATTCCTCTTCTAGGCGGACATCACGGTGCTAATGAGATCGCTCGAAAGATTTCGGAACTCGGAGCAATTCCAGTGCTTACAACGGCTACTGAAGTTCACGGTAAACTCTCGGTAGAGGGCATTGCAGACAAACAAAGCTGTGAAATTGTCAATAAACAATCCACTGTGGCTGTAAACTGTGCATTCCTCGACCAAGGAGTAGAAATTCTTGAGATTAAAGGACCCAGGATAATAATCGTGGACGATGACGTATCTGTGCTTGTAAGAAAACGACAGAGTAAAACTTTATCAACTAACAGCAGCAGAGGCAATAGCTAATGAGCTTACAGGTAATAGCTAATAATCATACAATTAACTTGTAGATGAATTAATGAAAAATAAGTGTACAGGAGGTACTGATGATTATTGGAATCGGGACTCGCAGAGGTATTACAAGAGAAGAAGTTGTTGAAGCCGTGAAACAGGCGCTTGATGAGTGTAACCTGAACCTTGAAGAAGTTACAGTTTTAGCTTCTGCGAAACTTAAGAAAAATGAGCGAGGGCTGCTGGAAGCAGGAAAGATGCTGGGAATTCCGGTGGACTTTTTGCCGGATGAGATGCTAAACAGCTACAATCCCCCTTCATCATCCAAAGCATCACTTTTTGGATTAAAAGGAGTCGCAGAGCCTGCAGCTCTCGCCCTTTCAGAAGAAAAAAAATTGATTTCTAGGAAAAAAGTATATGGCAGAGTCACGATCGCAATCGCAAAATAAGGTAGAAGGAGGAAAACTCTACATCGTAGGGATCGGGCCGGGATCTGTTGAACAGATAACGATCAAAGCCCGAGATGCAATCATTAATGCCGATTATGTGATTGGGAACAGTACTTACTTGGACCAGATCGAGAGTCTTCTAGGAACTCAGGAAGTAATCCGCAGTCATATGGGCAAAGAGGTGGACAGAGCAAGAAAAGCTGTGGAACTTGCAAAAAGTTCAACAGTTGTCATTATCAGTGGCGGTGATACCAACATCTATGGTATGGCAGGTATCGTTCTTGAGGTTGCTGAGCATGAGAGTCTTGATGTTGTTATTGAAGTTCTTCCAGGGGTTACTGCAATTCTAGCCGGAGCAAGTATACTTGGAGCCCCTGTTGTAACGGATTTTGCAGTCATCAGCCTGAGCGACCTATTGACTCCCTGGGATGTAATAGAAAAGCGGCTTAACCTTGCTGCAAAGGCCGATTTTGTAATGGCACTCTACAATCCGAAAAGCCGTAAGAGACAATCCAACTTTTTGAAGGCTATTGAAATAATCCGTCAGTACAAGGCCAACTCCGTACCTGTAGGACTCGTCAAGAATGCTCTAAGGGGAGAAGACGAGGAAAGGATCGTAACTACCTTAGGTAAAGTAATGGAATATGAAGACTGGATAGATATGAGCACCACGATTCTTGTTGGGAATATAGATTCTAGAATCTGGAATTCCAAAAAGAAGGATTTTATAATAACTCCCAGGGGGTATCATAAGAAATATGACTACTAAAAGAAGCGTTAATGAAGAAGTTGGAAAGCTAGAAAACCTTGAGGAATTTATCGAGCCTACCGTAAATATAGATCCCGAATTTGTACAAATTTGTAAGGATTCCGGAGCAAGAACTGAGGAAGCCAAAGCTATTTACATGAAAAGCTGGACAATTATTCAGGAGCTTGTTGTGAATAAGACGCCTGAAGATCGTTTACGTCAGCGCTGCGTTATTGCCACTGGGGACCTATCAGTAGCAGAAATTATGCATTTTATGCATGATCCAATTACTGTAGGCGTGGAAACTATTAAAAAAGGTGCCCCAATTTTTGTAGATATCAATATGTTAAAAGCAGGGATTACAAAAAGAGGGCACAAATCCAAAATCATTTGCGTGCTAGATGAAGATCAGAATTCTGAAATCGCTAACAAGTACGGAATAACCCGCACATCTGCAGGTTTCTTGGCTGCCAGAAAACAACTAGATGGAAGCATTATTGCAATTGGAAATGCACCTTCTGCTCTTATCATGGTCTGCAAACTTATTGAAAAAGGCTTCAGGCCAGCTCTTATTATTGGACTTCCAGTAGGTTTCGTAAACGCTGCCGAATCCAAAGAAATGCTGAGAAACCTGAAGATTCCAATCCCCTCCATCAGTTGTGTTGGGACAAGAGGAGGGACACCAATGGCTGTAGCATGCATAAATGAGCTTGTTGCAATTGCAAAGGAAAGGGAAGAATAACATTTTCCAAATTTCTAGCTACTACATTTATTCTCAGTTCTCCTTTTTACGAGTATAGCATTTCAGTCTACCAAAAATAAATTGGAAGATAACTATTTTGACGCAATTGATTCTTTTGAGTACTAATTTAGAGTTACAAAAAAACAATATCTTGCTTACAGTTGAAAGATGAGCCTTCTGAATTTTACTCATTGAATCCTATTAAAGATGACTCTTATATTGTTTTGCCTAGACTTAATAATTACCTATGAGTTTTAAAAAAATGTTTAGTCTTTAAGTAGTTGACATCTTCATAATTAAGTTTACAGTATAACTAAAGTTTGAGTTTTCATCTTCTGAAGCAAATTTTTATTAATTAACCTTTCTGAGGCGCCTAATGAAAAAAAAATTGAACAATAGCACTAAGTTAATCTTGGAAATAAAATTAAATTGTGAACTTCAACTTCAATCTGAAGGATGAAGTATGCTTAAGACTACCAGTCAGGTTTGTCGAAATTCATAAAATCTTTTGATTATTGTTTGACTAGATTTAATAAAGCCAGACTACTTAAAATATGAATTCAGCTTTAAATCATAAGGATTAATCTAATTTTTACTGTATAATGTTTCACATTTCCAAAAGAAATAAATCTCGCCATGATCCAGCAGTCAAGCCCTTGAACCAATGCTCATCTCAAAATAAGAAAGTCTATGCCCTCAAGGTGGAGTTTTATGCTGGGTTCCTAGAACATACCTACCGATTACTACATTAGTCGNNTCCTGAAAGATATTGGTGAGTTTGGGAATACATTGATCATGATAATGTCACGTAACGGGGCAAACCCCAAAGTAGTCCCATGGAATCAATTAACGAGCTCAGATTTTTCAATAATGTGCCTGAATCTGTAGAGGATAATCTCACATCCTTGGATAAATTTGGGGTCCAGAGACTTACAACATTTAAGCATGAGGCTGGACCTTAGCTGGAAACACACACTTCCGCCGTTGGAAACGAGAGACTTATCGCGGTGGTATAAAGTGACCCTTTATAGTTCACTGGCCCATAGGAATTTAAGCCAACGGCAAGATTCGCATTCATTTTATACTCAGTTCTTGATATGGTACATACAGTTCTGGAGAGCTTAGGAATTGAGCCACCGGATATATCAACGGTATAAGTCAATTACCTATATAAGGTGCAAGTTTTGCACAGTCATTCGATGATTTCAATGCATCAAACCGGCAACACACCAGCACTTCGAGATGATGGGACACCGCTCACTGTATAATGATGGCTGGCGTGCCGCATGTCCATGTTCTGGTCCTTCGTTCATTGAAGCAGGAAAACCCTTTAAGAACTGATTTCAGCAGATACATTGACTAAGCTGGATGCAAAAAGCTGGGGCTTTATATGTTGATGGCGAATCTACACAGTTTTTGGATTTGCTGAATGCAGATGTTATCATTTTAATTCCTCTGAGTGTAACAGGGTAAAATATCTTTTCTGATAGGAAATAAAGGCTTTTTAAGGAACTAAAATACATTCTAAATTTAAGAAAAATTTAAAGGTAAAACTTAAACAAGGCCTCTGCGCCTTTCACTCCTGTATTCTTCAAAGAGTATCTTTAGGTGGTCTTCTTTAGCTCTACGGTTTTTTATCTCAGCTTCTTTTTCACAGGCAGAAATTGCAGCTTTAAGGCCTTCAGGCTCTGTCATTGCAAAATCTTCGGCCCTTTCAAGTGGGATGCCCCTTAAGACAGGTACACCTCCTTTAAAGAAGGTTTCCTCTGCTGCATGCGAAATGTCTTCCTGGATGAGTACTGCCTTAACTTTAGATTCTACAAGGATCTGGGCCGTTGAAGCTCCGCCTCCGCTTGAATTTTCCAGGAAAACTACATCTCCTTCTTTAAGTCCATATTTTTCTTTTGTTTCAGCAATCGATTCCTTTGTAAAAGCTGTAATCAACTTTACAGGGGTACCTAAGCCACTGATTTCCATTTTCCGGATTTTCCGAAGTTTGTTGCTACGGTGTCGAAGTTCCTTTACAGTTTTATTTTTATGACTGAGCTCTTTTTTCAGGCTTTCTATAATTTCATCCCTTGTCTCGATCTCTTTTAATTTACGAACTTCGCTGTAAGCCTCTCTTTTAAAACCGTTCAACTTGGACTCAAGCTTTGAAGTTTTCTTGTCTTTTATGACCAGTTCTTTCTTTAATTCCTCAAGATATATTTGCAAGTTTTGAATCTGCTCCCTCTGCCGCTGGATGATCTCCCTCATTTTTAGAAGGGATTCATCAACTACTCTTTCATCTGGATTTTCCGTAATCTTCTGAACCCTTGTATTTACAAGAACTCCTGGTGCTCTGATTTTTTCAATTGCATCTTCTATCGAATCTCCCCGAATTACATAGAGCTTTAGAAGCTCAAGATCTGAATCTAC
>PMJC01000279.1 GCA_003157235.1 Methanosarcina sp. | reverse complement strand
CGTAAGCTGGCGACCTATTATCAGAAAATAAGTATAAATATCAACTATACTGATATACTGATCACTGCCGGAGGATCTGAAGCTGTACTTTTTGCTCTTATGTCGTGTGTTAACCAAGGGGAAGAAGTCATAACATCGGAGCCACTCTATGCCAATTATAATGGTTTCGCAACAACTGCCGGGATTAAAATTGTACCTGTAACCTCTTACATAAGAGAAGACTTTGCGCTTCCTCATATGAGCGACATTGAAAAGAAAATTAATTCAAAAACTAAAGGGATAATTGTCTGTAATCCTAACAATCCAACCGGATATCTCTATTCTAAAGAAGAATTTCTTCATCTGAGAGAGATCGTAAAGAAACATGATCTGTTCCTGTTCTCTGACGAAGCTTACCGGGAGTTTTGCTATGATGGCGCTGAACATTTCTCAGCTATGAATCTTGAAGGTATTGATAATAATGTCATCATGATAGATTCGGTATCAAAACGTTACAGCGAATGTGGCATTAGGATTGGCGCGCTTATTACAAAAAACAAAGACGTCATTGCTACTGCTCTTAAATTTGCGCAGGCACGACTCTCCCCTCCAGGTCTGGGCCAAATAGTCGGTGAAGCTTCGATTGATACTCCTGTTGAATATTTTAAAGAAGTGAACAGGGAGTACACTGCTCGAAGAAATTACATAGTAGAATCTCTTAATAAAATACCAGGTGTTTATTGCCCTAAGCCCAAAGGCGCTTTTTACACTGTTGTTAAGTTGCCGGTTGATGATGCCGATAAATTTGCGCAATGGCTGTTGGAAGAGTTTGAATATAAAAATCAGACCGTCATGGTTGCTCCTGCATCAGGTTTTTATTCAACTCCTGGATTAGGCAAAGATGAGGTCCGAATAGCATATGTGCTTAAAATTGATGACCTTAAAAATGCAATAGAAACATTGGAAGAAGCCTTAAATGTATATCCTGGAAGGACGGCAATTTAATTGCGTAACAATAGAATTGAACAGTTTATCTTTCTTATTGGGTGAAAATGCTCTTAAATATAAGATGACCAGCTGAAATTATTTATTTTAATATGCCAGTCACAATAAAATCTGATAAACTTATGTTCTTGTTATTAAAAAGGAATTAAAGATTAAATAAAATTTTCTCCGTTTCACTGGAATTATAGTTAATAACCCGGAAATATAATGAAGTGTATAGCTATTGATGATCAACAACCGGAACTGGATCTTATCAGTGAATTTTGCAAAAGAATTAAATCTGTTGATCTGAAAGGCACGTTTACAGACCCTCTTGATGCCATTAAATTATTAAATAGCGAAGAAATAGATTTGATTATTCTTGATATTCATATGCCCAGGATCGACGGATTTGAGTTTCTGAAACTACTATATAATCCTCCATTGGTAATCTTTGCGACTGCCTACAGAGAGTATGCTTTGCAGGGATTTGACAATGATGCTGTTGATTATCTGATTAAGCCCTATCCCTTCGATCGTTTTAGTAAAGCAATAAACAAGGCATCTAAACTGTTAAAATTAAAACAACGCACTGATGCCATAAATGAAGACAATCTTAGGATTTCCTGCGGATTTATGATGGTAAAAGTCGAATATAGTACAATCCTTGTGAACCTTAATGATATTCTATACATTGAAGGTATGAAAGATTATGTAAAGATCTATTCAGGAGGAAAACCGATTCTTACCAAAACCACCATGAAGAATATTATTGATAAACTTCCGCCCGATCGCTTCTTCAGGGTCCATAAGTCATTTATAGTATCCGTTGATAAAATCAATATGATTGAAAACAGCCGGATAATAATTAATAATCAGCGTATTCCTATTGGGGAATCGTTCAGAACTCCATTTTTTGAAATGGTTAGCAGAAACTCGATCTGATCGGTTAGTAATATTTCCTCTTTTTGAACCATTCTTCCTTCAACGACACATCAATATGTAATGTGCAAAAACGCTCCTGGAAAAGTCCATTCTTTCCTGAACCATTCTGCCCTAACTCCAGAGCAAGGTTAATTACACTCAGATATCCTTGAACAGGAATGCCTGCTCCAAATGAAATCGACCGGTAATTGATCGGAATTTTGTTTACTATGAGATTAGATTCGTTATATTCAGCGCCAAAGCGGTAAAATATCATCCTGTAGGTTCCCTTGTTTTCCCCAGGTGAAGGAAACTCGATCCCGAATGAATACCTGTGGCTGTTTCTGTTTTCAACAAAAGGATTGGAGAAATCAATATCTTTCCATTGTTTCAATTCATAATCTGCTCCAATCTTGAAATAATCTTTTTGAGCCGCCAATCCAATTCCATATGTTCTGGGTATCTTGAATGAAGTAGTCTGACTTTTTATAGTTTCTGTTACACTTAATGCAGTAATGGTTGATACGTTATCTGTTGCCAGTGTCTTTCCATTGTTGTAAATGAGTCCGATATTATACTTCCAGCTTTTTTTCCCAAACTGGTAATTCAATCCATAATTAAGATTGAAATTCGATAAGTAGGTTATACTCTTAAGGGAATAGTCAAGATCAGTGGAACTCTCAGAATGCGTAACATTGCCAAACAGATAAACGGCATTGATGCCTAAAGAAAGATTCTTGCTAATTCTGTATGAGGTCCCCAGATAAGCCTGGTTTACGCCTCCTTCTCCCGAATAGATCTTATTATATATGACTGAGGTACCTTCAATAGTTGTGGGGATATTTATTTTATATCCAACTGTGCTATATGATGTTATGCCGAAACTTGTTGCCAGCTTGGGCTTGATTTTAAAGCCCATGGCAAGGTACTTGAAATCAGCATCAAAAAGTTTCTGATTACTGTCATAATTTTTGAATGAAGTGTACTTTCCAAAAACGCCCAGTTCAAATACCGAAACCAGAGTATCAAGTCCACTGTATGAGGCAGGATTAAGAAAATTT
>PMJC01000461.1 GCA_003157235.1 Methanosarcina sp. | reverse complement strand
CCCTGATGGAACATTTGATAGGGAGCGAGGAACTTGAAAATCCTACGCCCTTTGACATCAATATATTCGGAGAATATAACATTGGAGGAGACCTATGGGAAATCAAGCCAATTCTTGAAAAAATAGGTTATAGGATAGTCTCTACTTTCACAGGAGATGGTTCATTCCATAAACTTGCAAAAGCTCATCAAGCAAAGCTTAGCATCCTGCTCTGCCACCGTTCCATCAACTACACAAATCGGATGATGGAAGAAAAATATGGGGTCCCCTGGCTAAAGGTAAACTACGTGGGTACCAAAGGTACAGCTAAATCTCTTCGGAAAATGGCAGAGTTTTTTGATGACTCGGGACTCACTAGGAAAACTGAAGAAATCATTGCTGAAGAAAAAGCAAAATACCAGGCTGATATTGAAAAATACAGGAAAAAACTTCAGGGCAAATCTGTCTTTATCTATGCAGGAGGCTCAAGGAGCCATCACTACTTGAACCTCTTCGAAGAACTCTGCATGAAAATAGTTGTCGCAGGATACCAATTCGCCCACAGGGACGACTACGAAGGCCGACAGGTCATTCCAGAGATAAAGCAAGGAGCTTTGGGTTCAACCCTTGAGGACATACATTACGAGAGGGATGAAACTATTAAACCTGCAGTCAGCAAAGAGAGGATTGAAGAGCTGAAAAAGAAAATTGGGCTCATGAACTATGAAGGTCTTTTCCCTGAAATAAAGGATGGAACAATCGTAGTTGACGATCTCAATCATCACGAGACAGAAGCTCTTGTAAAGGCACTCAAACCTTCTCTCTTCTGTTCAGGAATCAAAGACAAGTATTGGGCCCAAAAGCTCGGAATCCCCTCACGACAGATCCACTCCTATGATTACAGCGGACGATATACAGGCTTTTCCGGGGTTTTGAATTTCGCACGAGATATTGATATGGCTCTGCACAGCCCGACCTGGAGGTTTATACGCCCACCTTGGAAAGTTGAAGTCGTAGATTAAGAGGAAGACGAGGGAAAAAATGTTAGACTACACCCCATGTGAAGAAATAACCAGAGAAGCAGTAACTATTAACCCTGCAAAGATCTGTCAGCCAATCGGCGCAGTCTATGCTGCCCTTGGAATCCACAACTGTATGCCACACAGCCATGGATCCCAAGGCTGCCTTTCTTATCTGCGCATGTGTCTCAGTAGGCATTACCGTGAAAATGCAATGGCCACTACAAGCAGCTTTTCAGAAGGGACCGCGGTTTTCGGAGGCGCAGCAAATCTCAAGGAAGCTCTTGAAAACCTGACTACAATATACAGGCCCGAAGTGATCGCTATTCACACCACCTGTGTGGCAGAAACCATAGGGGACGATGTGAATACTATCGTAGAAGATGTCCGAATGGAAGAACTCATAGATCCTTCTATCAAAATCTGTGCAGCTTCTACTCCCAGTTACGTGGGTTCCCATGTTACTGGCTATGATAATATGGTAAAGTCTTTCGTGACGACCTTTGCCAAAAAAAGCAAACCGAATGGAAAACTCAATATCATCCCTGGCTTTGTGGAACCTGGCGACATTAGGGAAATAAAACGCATACTTTCAATAATGAAAATCTCCAGCATAGTTTTCCCAGATACTACCGACGTCTTTGATGCCCCACTAACTGGAGAATCTTCAATGTATCCGAGAGGTGGTACTCCGATCGGGGATATCGAAGATTCCGCAAATTCCTTCGGGACGATCGCCCTTTGTAGGATGGCAGGAGGCTCTGCAGCAAAGATCCTTGAAAGTCGCTATAAAGTTCCTGCAAAAATAGGGCCTATTCCCATAGGAATCAGAAACACTGATCGTTTCATCATGAACGCAGCAAAGCTTTCCAATGTGGCGATTCCACCCAGACTTGAGGATGAGCGCGGTAGGCTGGTAGACATGATGACTGATGCCCATCCACATTACCACGCAAAAAAGGTTGCCATTTACGGGGATCCGGACATCATTGCAGGTCTCACGAGCCTTGTACTGGAAATGGGTATGAATCCCAGTGTAGTGCTCACTGGTACTCAGAGCTCGGAGTTTGAAAAAGAAATCGAAGACCTTATTGACTCTGAATACCCGGAAACAGATGTTATTTCGGGAGGGGACCTCTTCATGCTTCACCAGATTATTAAGAGAAACCCTGTGGATCTCCTTATCGGCAATACATATGGAAAATTCATAGCAAGGGCAGAGGATATCCCACTTATAAGGGTAGGCTTCCCAATCATGGATAGGGCAAATCTTCACTATTTCCCGATCATGGGATATGTAGGTGCTGCAAGATTGGTGGAACGCATAGGAAACACCCTCCTTGATAGAAAAGACAGAGATGAACCTGACTGGTTGCTCGAAACTATTCAGTAAAGAACGTGATTCAAAATAATGATTCATGATACAGTTCCATAAGATAATTAAGAATCTAAAGTCGCGAAATTAAAACCGAGAATAAACTGAGAAGCAAAAAACTGAAAAACCAGATAATTGTCGCTGCAAATCTGAAAACAGAAGCAGAGGGTAGTGAAAAATATGACAGAGAAAACCGGAATAGTAGATACTCTAGAGGAAAGGCAACCATACATTGCCAGAAAGCAGGAAATAGGACCTATAATTCCCCTTGCCTGCGACAATAATTCCCTGGCAGGGGCTATTAGCCAGAGGGCATGTGTCTATTCGGGAGCCAGGGTTGTCTTAAATCCAATAACCGATGCCATACATCTTGTCCACGGCCCAATTGGTTGTGCAGGTTATACCTGGGATATAAGGGGCTCAAAGTCCAGTGGGGTAGAGACAAACCGCAGTAGTTTCAGTACAGATATGAAAGAGCTCGATGTTATATTCGGAGGCGAG
>PMJC01000464.1 GCA_003157235.1 Methanosarcina sp. | reverse complement strand
TGTAGGAGGTAAGAGGGAAGCCTCTTTGACTCACTTCCATAGCGGAGTGCATCAGAAGGTTCCACAGTTCCGCAGTAGAGTTTTGAAATGCCTATCATGTCTATCTTCACAACTTAGAATCGGTTCTTCATTGCCTTTAGTAGCGCTTCGAAAGTGAACTCTTCTGGAATCACTGTTGTGTTGACCCCATGTTGCTTCAGGGTGTTTCCTGTTGGGATTCCTATAGCTCCTATAACGACCCTGTTAAGAGCCTTTGTTATGGTTTCCCCTGCTCCCATCATCTCTGCATGCTTCATGAAGCCTTTTACCATCATTGAGCTTGTGAAAGCAAAGGCATCCACTTCTCCTGCAAGAGTGCGTTTTATTAGCTTTTTCTGGATCACTCCTTCAGGAACGCTGAGTGTATACACATGAGTTTCATAAACCATGGCTCCGCATTCTTCAAGTCCTTCTGTTAAGACCTTAGTCCCAAAAGCGCTTCTCGCAAGGTCCACTGTTTTTCCGTTTACCACCGGGCAGAGAGCCTCTAAAATACCTTCAGAGCTGTAGTCTCTTGGGAGAAAGGGATTATCAATTCCTATTTTTATGAGTTCTTTTTCCGTATTAGGGCCAATTGCTATTACCCTATTTTTTTTCAATCCTGTGATTAAGTCGTTTTTTTCGCTTTCAGAGAGTTTTTCCATAGTAAAATTTATTCCATTTGCACTTGTAAAGATTACATAGTCAGAAGTTTCGGTTATAACTCTTCGTACGAAGGGGTCAAAACCTTCATCTTTCATGCCTTCAAGCTTTATCATAGGTGCATAGATTGACCTAAAGTTGTAATTTCGAGCAATAGCCTCTGACTTCTTCCTGTAGTTTTCCGGCCTCATGATTGCGAGGACCGGTATTTTTTTATTTTTTTGTTTTTCTGTCATATCTCTATCCCTCGAGTCCATTAAAATTCAGTTCTAGTGTGTTGCTCTCCAAGGACTTTATGCAGGTTGACCACATCACCCACAATAATGATGGCAGGAGTCTTTACTTTACGTTCCTTTGCAAGATCTGCAATCGTTGCAAGTTTCCCCAAAGTAACCCTTTGGTCAGGCCTGGTCCCTCTCTCAATAACTGCAACAGGTGTCTTAGGATCCTTACCATGCTTAATTAATTCGTCCGCGTTCCAGCCTAACATTTTTACACCCATCAAGATTACAATAGTTCCCCTTAACTTTGCTAGGGTTTCCCAGTCAAGCCCATTCTCAGGCTTTGTGGGATCTTCATGTCCGGTTATGAAAGTGACTGTTGATGCGCTTTCCCTGTGGGTTAATGGAATTCCAGAATATGCAGGCACTGCAATTGCAGAAGTGATTCCTGGAACGACTTCGAATTCGATGCCTTCTGCTACAAGCACTTCGGCTTCTTCTCCCCCTCTTCCAAAAATATAGGGATCTCCTCCCTTTAGCCGGACAACCATCTTTCCTTCCTTTGCTTTCTGCACAAGCACTTCATTTATTTCTGTCTGAGACATGGTGTGGTTTCCAGCATATTTCCCAACATCTATTTTTTCCGCACTTGCAGGCATAGAGTCCAAGATCACTTTTCCAGGGAGCTGGTCATAAATAATTACTTCAGCGTTGTCAATCAGACGGCGAGCTTTCAGGGTTAGAAGCTCAGGGTCACCTGGACCTGAGCCTATTAGGTAAGCTTTTCCATAATTTCCTNNGAGTTTTTAGAATATATAATATCCTAAAAGTAAAGATAAAATTCTTCGAATAATAGATCCAAATCAAATTTACGATGTCATACCCAACTGAAAGAAATATGGTATGTTAATGCTAAAGCTTTTAATATAAGTAACTTATTTAAAATTAAATATTTTTATTTGCTTATATGGTTCTTTTTCTTCATGATTTCCCTTATTGTCAACATAGTTTTTAATTATATCCGAAGTTGTATCATCATCCCTAGTTTCAATGAAACCTACCTCACTCCGAATTTCATCATCCATAAGTGTTTTCAATCTTAGAAAACTCTTTAAATATTTTTTTATATGATACTTTTTATAATCTGAATCACTCATTGAAGGGAAATATTTTGGTTCGAGATCAGCTAAAAGCTTTACATGATCATCATGAGTAAATGAGAGCATTTGTGTAAACCGTTTTCACTATCTTTATGGACTCTATCCGTTCTGAAGGCGTAGGTGCATTTTTATGCAACCTAAAAATTTGACGTGCTCAGCGCATGGCTGTATTGTTATAATGGTATGGATTTTCAGAGAGTAGCTTATTTGTGATAAATTTTCAATCAGAGCTGCGGGTTATGATATAAGTATACGTACCTCTGCGATCGATCCAAAACTGCCACTTTGCTTTGAGATCTGAAAAAAGCAAATGTATGAGTATTAATTATTAATCAGGAAATTTTGTACTTAATTTCTCAAATAGATTTTGTGATTTTGTCCTTTCATATCCTTTCATACCTTCCAAAATATCAATATTAGAAGCAGTCTGAACCAGAAAGAATTACTTGCGTTAAGAGACTGTGTTCCTTATTATTGAAAAATGATTATATGAGTATATCATTATGAGTATTATTATTAATATTTTAATTACTATCAATATTCTAATTATTATTAATATTCTAATTATTAGTATTTATGAAAATTCCATATATGATTGAGAATACAAAAGGATAATTCGCTAAAAGGGAGAAAGGTCGTGATAAAAGAAATGTCCTTCTCGTTGTAGTCCTTTATGCAATGATGTCATGCTGCCTGCGTTCAGAAAAATAGCAGAAGCAAAATTCTAGGCTATGTGGCATTCTAGGAGAGGTCTAAATCCACAAATCCAATGTGAAAAGATATTCCAAAATGGAGATGACCATCACTGTAAAATAAGATCAAAAAAATAGCAATTTCAAATGATCTGTAAAACTATAGTCGAAGGTACAACAAAGGTTTTAGTCCCAATACCACCTAAGGATGCAACTTTCCCTCCCTCTGCAGCCCCCGTTTTTTATAATCCAGAGATGGAGCTTAATCGCGATATCAATGTAGCAGCCACAGCAGCATTTGTGGAAAGGCTTCTTTCCAAAAAAATGCTTATAAGGGAAAAAATTAGCTATGTTGATGCATTTTCTGCGTCAGGGATAAGAGGACTTCGGATCGCAGGAGAAGTGGGCATACATACGATCTTAAATGACTGGAGCCAAAAAGCTTTTGAAATGATAAAGGAGAATATCAAAATTAACGGGCTTGAGGGAAAAACACTGGCTATTCACAAGAACGCAAACTTGTTGCTTCATGAAAAAAAATTCCATATCGTGGATATTGATCCTTTTGGCACACCTTCTCCCTTCCTGGATGCAGCTTCTGCATCAGTACAGAATATGCTATCGGTTACGGCAACAGATACAGCTCCCCTGTGTGGGGCCCACCTAAATTCAGGAATTCGTAAATATGCTGCTGTTCCTTTGAACACTGAGTATCATAGTGAGATGGGTCTGCGAGTCCTTTTGGGAGCTTGTGCAAGAGAACTTGCAAAACATGAAAAAGGGATGACTCCCCTGCTTTCACATGTGACACGTCACTACGTCCGCACTTACCTCGAAATTACTCCCGGAACAAAGCAGGTTGATAGGACTTTAAAGTCGATGGGTTTCAGTATTCACTGTCCGATGTGCGGGTTTAGAGGACATGTGTACGGGCTAGCAGTGTACCTTGACAAAGAATGCCCTTCATGCAATGCTCTCACACAAATCGCAGGCCCTTTATGGCTTGGGCCCTTCAGAGAGCCTAATTTTTGTAATGAGGTTATTTCAAAAATCGAAATATATCCTCTAAATACAAAAAATAAAGCAAAAAAATTAATTATGTTATGTAGAGATGAACTCGATATTCCTATGTTCTATGATCAGCATGTGATCTGTAAAGGACTAGGAGCTTCTGCAACCGGAATAGAAACTCTGATCGAAGCCCTTAAGGACAATGGGTTTGAGGCTTCTAGAATTCACTTCAGCGGAACTTCATTCAGGACTGATGCACCTATTTTCAAAATAAAAAAAATAATCCGAGACCTTTCAGGATAATCAATATTTAGGTATCGTACCCACATACAATCTTTTTCAATTTTCTTATTATATAATATATTGTATCGATACTTAAGCACTAACGCTATGTAATATGTGATTTGCCCATAGCTAAAACTGTTTAATTCCAATAGCTGTCATCTCCAGGTCTGAGGTGGGTAGGCACCACCTCTGACAAT
>PMJC01000315.1 GCA_003157235.1 Methanosarcina sp. | reverse complement strand
TTTAAAGTATATTTTTCTGGTTTTTGATGGGGTAAAGGAATGAGGGAAGAATATATTGAAGTGCAGGGAAATAAGATTCGAATCCTTGATCAGGATACAATAAACAAAATCGCAGCAGGAGAAGTAATTGAGCGCCCGGCATCCGTGGTAAAGGAACTGGTAGATAATTCAATCGATGCAGAAGCTAACGATATCCGGATCGAAGTCGAAAAGGGTGGAAAAAAATCAATTCTGATTCGGGACAATGGTTGCGGGATGAACAGGGCAGATGCACTTATTGCATACAAAAAACACGCAACAAGCAAACTTACTAAAATAGCGGATCTTGATACTATCTCGACAATGGGCTTCAGGGGAGAAGCTCTTGCTTCGATCACAGCTGTTGCAAAGACGGAAATCCTTACCCGGCTTTCAAAAGAAATCACTGGCACGAAGATAGTAATCCATGGTGGGAAAGTACTTGACACCTCAGATGCAGGCACTGCTCCAGGCACCTCTGTTCATGTAAAGGATCTCTTTTATAATACGCCTGCAAGGTGCAAATACCTCAAAAGTGATCGTATAGAACTTTCCTATATCACAGATACAGTTACGCAGCTTGCCCTGGCAAATACAAATATTTCTTTTACTCTTCTCAGTGAAGGGAAACCAGTCCTTAGAAAAATTGGATCAAGCGATCTTTTCAATTGTATTGTCAATATTCTGGGGCCAGATATCGCTCGCTCGATGCTTCCTTTAGAACATAAGACAGAAGACTTTGAAATTCGAGGCTACGTCTCGAAACCAGAAACTAACAGAGCAGAAAGTGACCAGATTTTTCTTTTTGTAAATACTCGCCCTGTATCTTCAAGAGCTATCACTACTGCTGTACGTATGGGATACTATACCAAGATCCCAAAAGGACGTTATCCTGTTGCAGTACTCTTTCTTATTCTTGATCCTAGAGAAGTGGATGTTAATGTTCATCCCCGAAAAGCCGATGTTCGTTTTAGCCGGGAAAAAGAGCTCGAGGATGCTGTCACAGTTGCCGTTGAAAAGGTCCTCTCTGAACATGGACTTGTACCTGAGATCATGGAAAATGGGAGAAGGGCTTTTCAGAAAACTTTCAAAGTTTTAGGTTCTTCAGGAAGATTGCAGGTATCAAGTAATCAGGAAACCTCCCAAAAAATAATTGCGGAAACAGAGATTGCAAAGAAATCTGAAGTTCCTGGGAGCAGTAGCAAAATCCATCGAGAAAGTGCAAAAGCTTATACATATCCCGTAAAAGATACTGAAAGAAAGCTAAAAAAATCAGAGCACCTTCTAGATTTTGCTGGAGAAAGAGAAGTACAGGAAGCCTTGAAAGAAAACGAGCAGGATAGTGAGATATGGGAAGAAATGAGAATAATAACTGAAGATGATAAGCAAAAACCAAATACCGAATTCCTTGAAGATCTTCGGATAATTGGTCAAGTTTCAAAAATATATATCCTTGCCGAAAAAGGAGAAGATTTAGTGCTTATTGATCAGCATGCAGCCCACGAGAGAATTCTTTACGAGAAGGTATTAAAAATTAAAAAATCCAGAGTGCAGGAGCTTATAATACCCATAACTATAGACCTCACCCCAAAGGAAAAAGTGCTTATGGAAGAATATATCCCCTACCTTGAAGAATACGGCTTCGGCATCTCGGAATTCGGTGACAATACTTATGTAGTGACATTCGTACCCGAGGTTTTCGGGCAGCTTGAGAATCCAGAACTTATCCATGATATAGTCTCTGACCTTTTAGCTATAGGAAAGGTTAAAAAGGAGACTGAGATTTCAGAAAAAGTTTGTAAGATCCTGGCATGTAGGACAGCAATTAAAGGTGGAGCAGCTTTCAACTCCATACAGATGAAAGAGCTAATAGAACAGCTCAAAAAGGCTGAAAATCCCTACTCCTGCCCCCATGGAAGGCCAACTATCATAACCTTTAAAAAAGGCGAACTGGACCGCATGTTTGCAAGGACAAGATAAAACTGTCTGTAAACTTGAAGTTTCAGAATATGGATTTTAAGAGATATATACCAGCTACAAACCAGATTAGATACAAATTTAGCTAAATAATTAAGTTATAGAGCAGTAGATATTGGTCTTCAAAATGCAAAATTAAGAGCTTGAAGGTTATTAATTTTGAATTTCAACTGCATGAATCCTATTTATTTAGAATACATAAATATGCAGGCAAAATATATCAAAACTTGTAGTTACATATTCACAGATAATGACAATTTTACAAAACTCTGTTTAGTTTTTAATTTTTAAAAAAATCTTCCCGTTGTTGTAGTTGAAATATACTATTTTTTCCCTTGCTGGTGACATAAATTGCCTTTAAATCTCTCAGCTTATTGAAGTTTCTGGAAATTGTACTTCCAGAAATCTGCAAATGATCAGCTATTTCTGATGCTATTGTTAGTTCGTGCTCTATAATATATTCCAATAATATGTTTAGTTTTCATCCAGACTATTTACAAGGCGTTGCAAGGAGATTTTTCTAAGTTCACGATCTACATCACTATAATTTACAATTTTACTTATTTTTGCTACGCCATAGAATTGATTTGAAAACTCGTTAGAGATTGAAACGATACTTCAGCACCAGTTAATCACTATTTAACACAATAATTACAATTGAGCTGAAAGATCAAAGGATTTACTCCGTTGAAAAGTAAGATCAGCAATAGAAAATTCTTCATTTCATCAATATTATGATTTGACAAGGATCATTAAGATTTTTAATATCCAGCTCTAATAACACGCTCACATCAAACATAGGAACCATCAAACCATACATTAACTTGTATTTCCTGTGTTGCAAATTAAGAGGCATCACAAAATGTAATTCTTAAGGGTATTTTTTGAATTATAGCTTATTTAGGACGTTTACTTGCTTTAATTTTATTATGTAACTTATCATCAGGCACTAGGATTTGGTTTAAGGTTTTTTTTGAGCGTTGGAGAATTATCATTTAGTTATAAACCTATTAAAAATGACAAAGATGTATCTTGGGAAACAACATTAAAATATTTTTCACTGGAAATAAATGATCTTTAATCAACTATTTTCCGTCTTATTTTTTTAGAAATCTACAACTGGGTTATATTTTACAAAATAAATTAACTTAAATTGTATTGGTTCCATGCTTTTAAATAATGTTGGTTTCTTTGTGCATAAAAACCAGGATCATGAAATATGACCTTAAAGCAAGGGTTGAACAGCTTGAAAAAAAGCTCGATACACACTTAGAATCGGAAAAAAAGTCAATGGGCCCGCTGAGATTCGAACTCAGGATCCCCGCCGTGTAAAGGCGATGTCATGACCGACTAGACCACGAGCCCAGTTTGTTATTGGTTATATTTTATGGATTACTCTAAATGCAAAACCAAAATGCTACTAATTGTATATATCTTTTTTGTTCTTCAAATATTTGTTTATCCTGAAATAATTTTACTGCGAAACTCTTTTTAATTTTTCAATATTTCCATAACTCAAACATTTCAGCTTTTATTCCAAATTTTGTTTATGTTGATAATTTTTTCTAAAAAGCATATTCTTATGATCCAGTTCTTCAAATTTCAAGGCTATTTGAAGTTTTCTGTTGTACCATTGAATGAATTCCAAAAGATTTCAAACTCGCCTCTTAAAATCCGGCATTTATAAAAATATATCCGAGTTTTCCTTAATTCTGGAAGTCCCTCCCCACAAATATTGACGTAATCCCTAATTTTTCAACGTACACCTTGAACTAGCTGTCTCATAAACCACTTATATTAACCCAATGTTAATCGAACTATCTTATATGATCCATTCCGTAATCTAGTTATTGATTTCTTTAATGTACATATATTCTAGCATTCTCCAAAAAGTTAGTCTATAATTAAAATCTTTTTTCTAGTGCTAGAATTATAGTAAACTCAAGAATTAATTATAATTATCAAAATATTTGAATATCATGAAACATAATTATTTATGCTTAAGTAACTTGAAGTTTCATAACTATTGAAGAAAAATGAAAGGTATGGAAGAACTATTTCTTTATTTTCCTTCGTCCATGTTTTTAGCGCTTTCGTGGTTCATTTTTGCACTTAAGTTACATAGTTCCGAATCTAGTCAATTCCTAAACTATTTCTACAAATCAGAAAAATATCAAAAAATTATCAAAATTAATAAAGTTGTTGATTGTGAAAAAGAAAAATTACTCCACTTATGGTATAAACAAAACCAGTTTACTGTCTTTGCCTTTTGGATTTAATCAATGAACCAGAAAAGAAAAAATCGGGTCAAATATAGAAATCAGCAGGAAATATTCAGACAACATTTCCACGGAAAAAACAATGATAAATAGGAATCCCATATAATTTTTAAAACAAATCATTTTTTCAAAGATAATTATTTATTTTTAAGTAACTTGAAATTCTATGAACACTGAAAAAGCAGAACGAAAACGAAAAATATCCCAATCACTTTTTCCTTCCGCGCATTTCCTCTTTCTCATTTTAGTAATTGTTGATTTCTACTGTGAGGACTATAAATAGTGGATATTTGATGCTCGAATGTCATAGGAAGCCAGAATTTGTGTTTTTATTACCCATAGAAAACCTGAAGATGACAACCAGGGTTTCCAAATAGTATCACCCAATCAAAAAAGAACCTAAATAACTAAAAATCTGAAAAAGTGCAACAGGTAAATTTCAGGAAAGTATACTATAATACTCTGATTCAGTCTTCAATTCAGCCCATTAAAATGCGCGTGATAATATAATAAACCAAATCTCCGAAAACAACTGCAGTNNAATTTCTGGTTTATGGTTCACATCAAAGCCAAGTCTTGTCCACACAAACTTTTTCTTAATATCTCCTCTTTCTCCAACTTCAAATTTCTCCAGTAAACTAAGATGTTCTTTATTTTCCATGGAATAGATATCGATCATATACCCGATGAACATGTAAAATGGTTTTTTCAGCATTTCAGGAGAGAAATGTAAGAGGTTATAACAGAACAATCCCAAAGGAACAATAGTTGTCATCAGGATAGCATTTTCTAAGACAGTAAAAGTAAAAAGGCCTATTATGGGAAGCCCCAGCA
>PMJC01000211.1 GCA_003157235.1 Methanosarcina sp. | reverse complement strand
CATTGCCGAACTGGTACCGGCAAATGTCCGCGGTGCGCTGGTGGCAGTTAACATGCTTGCGATTACTACAGGCATCGTTATTGCTTACCTGGTGGACTATGAACTGACTGGAACGCATGGATGGCGTTATATGTTTGGCCTGGAGACAATAAAGTCTATAATCCTAACCATTGCAATGTGGCGGTTACCTGATAGTCCACGCTGGTTGATCAGCAAGTCCAAGGTGGAACAGGCGGAGCGGGTTTTACAACGGGTTCGGACTGAATCAGACGTAAATCCTGAAATCAGGGACATACAGCAAAGCATGGCAAAGCAGAGTAGTGGCTGGAAGACTGAGCTATTCCGGCCTTCACTCCGGATGCCTTTGATTGTTGGCGTAGGGCTATCTGTATTTCAGCAGATAACCGGCATTAACACTGTTATCTACTACGCTCCCACAATCTTCGAGTTCGCCGGTTTTAAGACTGCGGGGTCCGCAATACTAGCAGGAGCGGGTTTAGGAATAGTGATCTGGTTCGTTCACGTGCTGGCCATCTTCCTGATGGACCGCATCGGAAGGAGACCTTTGTTATTAATTGGAGTTGCTGGTCAGATTTTTGGCCTAGTGACCTTAGGTGCTGCTTTCCAGTTCCATCAATTATCGAGTTTCATCGGCTATATAGCCATTGGCAGCCTGACGATATATGCCGCTTCTTTTGCTATTGGACTTGGGCCGGTCTTCTGGTTGATGATTTCTGAGATCTATCCCTTAAAGGTTCGCGGTGTTGCCATGAGCGTGGCAACAGTTGCCAATTGGGGAATGAATCTGGTGGTAGCCGTGACATTTCTAACCTTGGTCAAGGTTCTGGGTCGTCCGGAAACTTTCTGGTTATATGGTGTAATAGCTGTCGTAGCCTGGGCCTTTTTTTACCGGCTGGTGCCGGAAACTAAATGTAAAACTCTTGAACAGATAGAAGACAGTTGGCGATAAATTTATACGCGTGACCTATTGAACAGAAATAATAAAATTCATGCTTTTTGGGTTAAGCGAGGATAATTATAAATTGCTTAATTTTCGGCTTTGTAGAAATTCTATGTTTTCGAAATTCCCAAAATTTGTGACTGAAGATATTGATAGGGCTTAAAGAGTTTGCTGAGAAATCAATGGCATTAAAACTTCAAACTATTTTTCGGGACAAATGAGAAAACGATTCCATTAGTACTACTTCAGAAGTTCGTAAATTCTAAAGCCGGTAGATTATCACCAATTCTGTCAGTGTCGATAAGCGGGAGATAAATGTCACTTTTGTAAGACACATCGCCAAAATTAACTGATTGGTGTGAGACCTACTTTCCAGATATACACACAAAAATGCTATCTACTGTCTCGGTATAGAAGTAGGTTAAAAACCAATTTTTCCTTTAATGAATGATAGTGGGCAAATCGGCAAATCAATTTTACATATATGTACATCTGCGGAATGTTGGAGATAATATCAACTGAATGAAATTAGACCACCTTACTTTGAAGTGTTGCTTTAATTCGGAAGGTTTCTACGCAGTCGAATTAGGAGCCTGTCTTAAAATTCAATCAATTTCTACAATTGGATCAGTGTCAATGTTGACTTACAGGGTTTTTATTATTCATTAGATTTTTGATTATTGCAGTCAATTGATAGTGGAATTAAGAGTAAATTTTAGTAATCACAGAAGATATTCAAAAGTCTCTTACCTTAAATGCAGATAGGAAATTATTATAAAATTCAAGTATAAATTGACTTTGGAATATAAAATTTTACTCCGATTGTAGAATTGAACTTAATTTTAAGACAAGCTCTTAGATTTCAATGCGGAATCTTCGGATCAACGAGCTTTTTTCGCTTTTTTTCATATTTTCGGTCTCACCGCCCAGATAGCTTGAGATACCTGTATGAGCATTGCAGAAGCCGATAAAAAAGATGCATAAAGACCTTTTAATCATCAAGGACCTAAATGCAGAATTTTTTAGAGCCACGATTTCTGGCAAGTCGTCAGATAATCCTTTCCAATAGCTTTCTGAGACATACCCCACATCCAATGTTACTACAGCGTATCCGTCGATGATTATATATCCTGGCTTAAGCGAAAAGTCTACAGATATTACATTGTGGTCACAAAGACCAAATTAGGGGCTTTGTAGGCTGCTTTCGATAGATCTCTTATAGCAGCCGTCTAAAGGCTGGATTCCCTATTTTGTTGAAGTTTTTCACTATCCTACTGCATTTCTTTGCTTATCTGCAATATTTCACTAATTCGTAATTGAGGACTTCAAAAGCAGATCGATCTCTTTTAGACTTATTTAACGATGATGACAACATAGCTGTATCTTTTGTATATATATATAAATATAATATGTGTCTATATACTATTTTATTCGACATCTATTCCTTATCTATAACTATTAGATAATAAACTTAAAAGAGAAATCATTTTAGGATAAAATAAAACAGTAATTGGTTCGAATGAATTTTGATCTTGATAGTGGGTTATTGATTAAATCTGGCCAGATGGGTGCCTCGCTCTGTGTGATCAGATTCGATAGTCAATATTCAGCCTACTATTTTTTAGTAACTGATCCCTCGATATAAGTTTAAATTACTCTTTTTTTGGATATGTGGACTTTCCCCTGTTTTCTTTAAACTGTCTCTCAGTATTTTCAGGGCACTATACCTCAGGACACCCATTTATATACTCCAAGATATCGTGCATTTTTGCACTGGCCATTGATACAGAAATATCCGCACTTCCATAATAAATACGGATTTCATCATCCACTAAGACCCATCCACAAGGGAAAACAACATCATTAAAATCTCCAGTGCGTTCATATAATTCATGAGGCCCAAAAATCCATCCTTCGGATCTGCGAAGCACTTTTCTTGGGTCTTCAAGATCAAGAAGAGCCAACCCAAGTCTATAACTTACCTTAGATGTTGTATGAAGTATCCCATAGTACATCATTAACCATCCATCAGATGTGAAGATTGGCGGCGAGGATAAACCAATTTTATAGGCATCCCACCAACCTCCTTCCCGAGCATACAGAAGAACCTCGTGTTTTCCCCAGTATTTCATATATGGAGAAAAGGATATCCAGATGTTTGCCTTCGCACCCTGCATAATAGATGTAGGCCTGTGTAACATTGCCCACCTGCCATTAAACCTCACAGGAAAAATAGCAGCATTTTCATTTCCAGGCGGCATGGTAGCCCCGACTCGATCAAAATTATGGAAATCTTCTGTAAAGGCAAGAG
>PMJC01000054.1 GCA_003157235.1 Methanosarcina sp. | reverse complement strand
CGCTGTATACTCCGGCTTCATTACTACATGACAAAGGCTTCCGCAAAAGGCCACTGATCCAGTAAATTGATAGGCTTGGTAAATTCCCACCGAACTCAAGAGTATGAAGAGCGATGTACCCAAAAATGTAGGCGATACCGGAAACAGGCCTAAAGGTAATATGGTCTGGGCCCAGTCCTTTTTGACGTTTTATTGCCTTTTTTATTCAAGGCATGATATACATTCATTGTAGTTAATTCTTTAATTGGGGAAAACGTATCGAATAGCTTATTTTAAGGGCCATTAGACTATTGATATTACTTGCTCCAGTCATTCCTATAAGGACGTCGCAGTAGTGCGTTTAAAATCCATGTTTTTGCCATTTACCAGTTCCTGGGAATATCCATTTCGGGTCCATTTTCGGTATAGCCTACACAAAAGAAATATTATGGCAGCTCTCATGTGGTGTTTGTAGCTAAGATCCATACGGGGCCACTTGAATGGCAGTTCCCCTCCCTTCCGCAGCTGTCGCGACCTTAGATACATGCCGCGCGGGATTAGCAAAAGACCCAGTACAAGAAAGGAGGGCAAGCACATGTAAAGGAGAATCCCTATATAGGGGCTCTCTGTTCCGACTATGAAATTTATTCCGAGCAGGAACAGAATAATGAGGGACGTAACAAGCGCCAGGGCAAATCCGACGACGCTTGTCCAGTTGTGCAACAAAGACGGCAATTTCCTTTTGTCCATAATCTATTTATTATATTTCGTATGACAAGTCAGGAAAACAGCACTTCAACACTATTAGTTGCCGTTTTTTAAGTAAACGTAACATCAAACCTGAGAGATGTCAATTTTACCTGCCGATTGTTGCGTGCCGAGTGGCCACCTCGTCGTGTGTGAGTCCTGTCCAGGGGGTAACATGAAGCACCGCGGTGTGCTGGGGACGGGCGCGGAAGTGATATCGAGCTCTCCGCTACAGATGTTCTTATAACTGTTAGCATAGTGACTATCTCCCGTTACTTGTTACCCAACTTTGACCTGATTTTTATACACCAGAATACAAGCCGCTTTTATAAAAACCTGAAACCACCTGTTTTTGCATCGTTTCTTTAGGGCAACTATCTCTGAAAATCTTGCTTGTATTTTGCTGCTTGGTGTATAATATATACACTATGAGTTTTATTCGCAAAATCAAGAAGGGCGACCGCACCTATCTTGCCGAGGTAGAAAACACTTGGATTAACGGTAAGGCTGTTCAGCGCCACATCCGCTACATCGGAAGACAGGTCGATGAACAGACCGTGCTTTCCTGTTCTATTTCTGAAGCCGAGATTGAATCAGTCAAGCTATCTGGACCTCTCATGACTTTACATCAGACCGCCAACAACATCGGACTGCCTGAACTGCTTGGGCCTTATTCGGCTGAGATTTTGTCGATGGTTTATGCGCATTGCCTGGATTACAAAAGCCTGAATAAAATGAGGCAATGGTTTTTGCGCACAGATCTCAATCTGATCCTCGATATTGAAGAGTTAACCGAGAAGAGGCTTGTGAATGCGCTTGATGCCTTAGCAGGCTTTGATCCTATAGATAAGCAGCGAGAGATATTCAGTGGCACCAAGAAATATTTGAAACTCCACGCCACAGGCGTTGTCTACGACGTTACAAATACTTATTTTTATGGCCGTCAATGTAAGAATGCCAAGTATGGACACGATAAGGAAAACCGCAAAGGGTACCCCTTAATACAAATCGGGCTTGCGGTTACCCAGAAAGAAGGGATTCCTATTGTTCATAAAACGTTTCCGGGCAATATTCACGATGCGAGAACTTTCACGGACGTCTCAACCGACCTTTGCAACTTCGGCATCGATAAAGGCATAGCTGTTGTTGACCGAGGGATAATATCGATCGAAAACACACGTTTTTTCACACAAAAACAATGGAAATTTCTCTGCGGCATGAAGCTTGACGAAGGTATCCGCAAGAAGCTTGGCAGCCGATTTTCAACAGACAAGCAATGTCAAGCGGATCAACGCATACGTCTCAACCAAACAGTGTTCTATTACCAGGAGCAACCCTATGATCACGGCAACATTAAAGGGCGTTTGATCACTATCTTCAACCGAAAAAAAGCCTTAGAGACAGAGGAATCACGGCTCGATGAAATTGATGCCGCCAAAATTCGTCTTGCACAGGGTCAGACCATCAAGCCGGATATGAAGATTTTTTTTGACAAAAAAGGGACTTTATTGAAAGAAAAATTAGCCGAAGAAAAACTGTATGATGGCGTTTCCTTCCTTTTCACAACAAGCGACATTACCATAACAGATGCCATCAAAGCTTATTTCGACAAAGACGTTGTCGAGAAATGTTTTCACTCCCTTAAGGGCATTGTCCGTCTACGCCCCATAAGACACTGGCTATATGACCGGGTCGAAGCGCATGTATTTATTTGTTATCTGTCGTGCCTTTTGCTTTCAATAATGAAGCTCAAGGTTGCTCCTCTTGCGCTTTCCGTTCAGGAAGCGCTCGATGAACTGGAGGGACTGTATCGTGTTTATTTAAAAGATTCGAAAAAAGGATTTCGTATCAATAGGCTGGTGGCGCTGACTAAAAAACAAGAAAAAATATTGAGAGCTATCGACAAACGACTTTTACAAGATTCCTAGTGTATAAAAATAGGGTCAAATTTGGGTCATAAGTAAAGTCATATGACATTCTATGAAAAGTCTTATAAAAAAGACGTTCATTTACAGCCGCAAAGCTATATTTCATCCTTGAGCTGCATCGGTGAGAGTGTCCGGAAAAGAGCTTCAAAACAATACATAATGTGGTATAATTTGACGAATTTAAAGCGTTGCCGGGGGGCAATCCTTTCAATATTTTAAGAGTCCTATGCCACGATTATATCCATAATATAATATGCGATTTTACTTTGTGACAACGTATTAACGCGATGAGAATCAAAAGAGTTTAATCGCTGTCCACTCGAAAGAGACGGATTACTGTGGGTATGGATAAAGCAATCGATTATGGCCTTCGCATTGATAATGAGCGGGACTTAGGGCATTGGCATAATTAGCTTTACAGAAAATTAATTATATTGGGAGACGTGGAATGCTCAAAAACATGAAGATTAAAACGCTATTGATTCTGGCCTTTGCCATAATATGCTTGACGGCGAGCACCATCACCTTCACTTCTTTTTTTGGATTTCAATTCGTAACAAAAGATTTTGGTGTATTAAAAGACAATACTTGGCCTAAAACCATCCTTGCAAATCAGATTTATAAAAATATTAATGAAATAGCAAGGGCCATCCGGAATGTTGCTCTTCTCGACGACAAGGAGTCCATAGCCAAAGAGACCGGTCGGATAAACAAGGCAATGTCCGCAATAGATGGAATTATCGATAAATTCAACAACATGCCCCTCGATGCTAAAGAGAAACAGTTGATAACTGCAATTGTAGATGCAAAAAACAAGTATAAGACAGTCCAGGAAGAGGCCTTAAAAATTACCAGCGAAGGGAAGAAAAAGGAGGTCATAACATTTCTTATTGGGAAAGTCAGACCTATACAGGCCGCTTATTTCAATACTGTGGATGAATTTCTGCAGTATCAGATTTCAGGTATGGAGAAATCCGCGGAGACAGTGGGGGAAACGGTCAAAACCATACAGGAATTAACGGTACTCTTTGCTGCTATAGGCACAGTTATCGCTGTCCTTATAGCTTTTTT
>PMJC01000337.1 GCA_003157235.1 Methanosarcina sp. | reverse complement strand
AATCTCATGTACTTTCATGCCAAAATAATTCATGAAATAATTTTAATTATACACAAAAAGATGCAGAAAGGATTTTGGGAGCCAGTTTAGTCAAATACTTTCACGTTAAATTAACTTAACTTTTAATGAATAATCATGAGAAAATTGGCAAATAAATTCCATATCTGTGTAATCAGTGAAATGTAGAATTTATGCTCCATTTACTATCTTGTAATCGTAAGTAAATACAGAAGAACGAGTATAAAATCTTGATTCCAATATGAAGGTCTTGAATATGTATTTGAAGCTTTGTTGCCGAGCGAAGCTCGGAAAACCTTTATCAATCATTAGGCTTTGGCCATATAGAGGGGCATGTCCTCTTGATATACTGGGGTAATCTGCGATGCTTGATCAGGAGGATTTCAAACCTGTAAGACTAGAGGACCGCGCTTTTTTCGAGAACCATTATGCATTCTATCCACAGATCCACAGCAGCAATATGTTTACTAACATGGTTTGCTGGAACCATTTTGCTCATTACCGGTATACTTACGTGAATGGAAATGTGATTATTTCAAGCACTATTAGAGGAGTGACGCGATTCCATTCGCCGATCGGTCCCCATGATCCGACTCTCATGCGTGCGCTTGTACGGCTGGCGCTGGATGTGGGCGACGACACACCCCTTGTATTCATTGATCCGGATACAGCGCGGTGGTTACAGAAAATCGATCCCAATCTCATGTTGGTGCCGGACCGAAATCACTTCGATTACGTTTACAAGGCTACTGACCTTGCAGAACTCCCAGGAAAGAACTATGTTAAGATCCGTAATCATATCAGAAAGTTTTGGAATAATTACAGTCACATGGTAGAGAATATCACAACTAGAGACAAGGAAAAGATAATGAGTTTCCTAGTGAAGTGGCGTGAGTGGAAAGGATGTGAGAACGATTCCTTCCTTTCCCACGAAATAGAGGCAGCTGCCTATGCAATTGAGCATTTAGCCGAGCTTTCCCTTAAAGGTCGCTTGATTTGGGTTAATTCGCAGGTAGGTGCCATTTCCCTTTTTGAACGTCTCAATGCAGACACTGCACTTGTTCATGTTGAGAAAGGATTGCCGGAATATAACGGAATCTACAAAGCTATCAGCAAGGATACTGCAATGGTTCTTGCTGGAGAAGTGAAATATATCAACCGAGAGAGCGATCTTGGTGTCTCTGGTCTTCGAGAAGCAAAGATACGGTATCATCCACACCACATGGTTAAAGTTTATTCGCTCAAACGTTGAATCGATCTCGAGACAGCTGAATTTATGAATCAAAAAATATCCCTATGAAAAAGCTTGGTTATTCCAAAAAGTGAGTTTTATATACACCACATTTTTCTTATGTCCATTTTTTATGGAAACATTGTTGCTGCATACCCACTACGATTAAAAACACCAATATAGTGATTCCTAAATCCCTTATGAGGGCATATCCTTTACTGGTTTTATCACAACTAGCTTTTTTCATTTTAAGTTTCTTAACGTTTGTTTAGATATTTAATGATGAGAAATAACTACAAAAACAAATATGAATAAGACTTTAATCTACAAAGTAAATTTTTCCACTAAATAATTATATTTAGTTATTACTCAAAAAATTGTTGCATTATTTTTAGTGATCGATTTTTTAAAAATTTTAATAATGTCCTCNNAAAAAGCTACTATGTAAGATAGAACATAGCCATCTAAAAACAACGATGTATTGTTTTTCAGACAAGAAACTATGCATTTATCAATTGATTAGATTTCTATAAACCTCTAATTCTCTCGAGTCATTTATATACAATTTATAAGCATATGACTAAATTTAGGAGTTTATTAAAATTCTTTAATATTTGTGTTGTTCAGTTATTTTAGAAATTTTTATTATTTTTGCCTCTTCTTCACTCAGCCCTGTCCAGATAACTTTATACCCAAGTTTTTCGAGAATAGGATAATAAAGGCTGCTGTCAAACTTGAATTTCTCAAAAACCTTTAATGCACTTGCATATGTCTCTGCTGTGCCGGGCTTTTCAAATTCTAGTTTGATTCTCTCAATAAGCTTTCTGTGGATTAAGTAGTTTCCAAGGATTGCATAATTTCCACATTTTTCTAACTCTCTAGATACCTCGACTTTTACGCACTTCCTGGATTTAGTCTGCCTGTCCGCAATTATTTCTTTTAAGGCTTCAAGAAGTACTTTTTTCTCAATTGCGATTTCCTCAAGGTTTACCAGTTCTTCAGAAAGCGGGACTTCCATTTTCTGCAGTATTGAATAGTCCTCTGCAAATTTCTTTTTCTCGTATTTTTTAGGATCTGCATGATTTCATTTATCGGAATCTTCTTGTCAAAGAAAACAACTTCCTGAGCAGGGAAGTATTTTACAGAACAGTTAAGTCTCCTGTTAATCAGGAGAATAACAGGTTCCTTTACTTCCTTGAGTTTTTCAATCTTTTTTGCAAGGTATTCCGGAGTCCAGAAACCCACTATTTCCAGGTATACCTTCATGCTTTCCCTCTGCAGGGAAAAATTTGGGACAAAAGCGTATTTCCCCGCTTTGAGAATTGTAGGTTCCCTTTTGATTTTCCAGCTACCTAAACTGAGACTACTGAAAATATGTTCAATTTTACTGTCATACGTCTTAATTTCAGCATCATCTTCCTGAGTTTCAGTTTAATTTTTTGAAAATTCAGTTTTAACTTCTTTCCCTGTCACATCTCCCTTCTTTTTTTCTTTAAGCTGAAATTCTGAAGAACAGGCTTTCAGACATCTGGTTTCTTCGAATATAGGTTTGAAAACTTCATCTGAGTCTTCAAGGGTAAATTCGAGGATACTTTTTCCTTGGTAACCTTTGTAGAGAATTTCTGCCTTCAGTCTCCAGCTTTTTGATTTCATCAAGGTCGGGAATATTTTTGCAAAGGAATTCCCGTAACGCTCAGACATTTTGAAAAGAGAGGCTGGCCCTTCAAT
>PMJC01000057.1 GCA_003157235.1 Methanosarcina sp. | reverse complement strand
TCGTGTAAAGAGATGAACCTCATGTCCCTCAGCCACAAGAGCTTCCGAGAGTTCAGATACATGGGGTGAAACTCCTCCTACACGTATCGAATGTAAACTTTCCCAGCTAAACATTCCTATTCGAATTTGTTTCATATATCCAACTTATTACTTTTTATGGAAGTTAAAATTCGAAACTGAATTACAGAAAGTAACAGGTCGCACTTGCTTGATTAGTTGCCCGATTAGCTATATATGTGAAAGTTTATGACATCTTCTGAATTTGTCAAAATATGTAATTAGTTTCAGCATTAAGTGATTTTGTGGTCTTTGCAGGCCATGTAATCAGGCGCGAGTCTCGGATAACTAGACATACGAGTAACGGATTAAATTTTAGTTAAAATATAAAGTCAACCACATCGTTATTTCTAATTAATTGTACGAAAAAAAGTTTCGGAATAAAAGTTATTTTCACATAAAATGTTTTAACCTTAAACAACATTTTAATATTAATTATGTATTTATTGTTTCAACAGATATTCTAAAAAGAATTTCTATAAACCTTAATTTTTGGCTGGTTATGTATAAACCCTATATAAGCAATTTGTTGAAATCGGAGGTTTATCGAAATTCTCTAAAATTTAAAATTGAGTTTTACCTAAAAAATAACACAGATTAATTTCATATCCAATTTTGATTGTGTCCTTGAGCTATTAATAAATAGGAAATTTCGATAAATCCCTAAATTTTGTCATGTTTTTAGATGTGGTATAGTAAATGATTCGTGAAAATGAGATGTTTATCGAAATCCTTTAGAATTTGAAGTATAGGCAGATAGGATAATTGAAAGGCAGCTAAGGGGGGAAAGGTGATCCCTTATTATGATCTCGGAGCAGCTGAGATTATTATCGCCAATTATCAAACACTTACCATTTTACAAGAATTATCTGTAAGATGACTGATTTAACTTCAACTAAATTGGTTTGATTCGGTCTTCTAATAATTTTTGACCTTTGAGTGTAATATTCGATTTTCTACCATTATTAGACTAACTTCTGCATCCAGCACTTTGTNNCTTTTTTTGTTTCTGCTTTCCTTATTAATTCTCCAATACTTTGGATTTGTGAATCTAATTTGTTGGTGATTGTATCTAATTTTTTAGATTGTGTTTGTATGATCTTAGCTTCTGCTAATTTTCTCAGATTATTAGCGTCATTTATTAAATCCTCGAAATACGTGACTTTTTCCATTTCTATATTGAGCTCTTCTTTTATTTTTTCAAACTCTTCTTCGTCAACCTGTCTGTTATGTTCTTGTTTTCCGATGTCGTGTTCTGCATTCATTTACATAACCTCCTTGATTTTTCTATGTGGTTAGTACATAATTAAATATTTTTAAATTTACATATCTGCTGGTTATTCCACGCTTTTTGACCGATTAATTTTTATTAAAGTATAATATAACTACTTTAATTATAAATAATTTCTGAATAAAAATAATTTCTACATAAAATGCTTTTAACCTTGAATAACAATTTAATATTAATAATGTTTTTTATTTCAAAAGACACACTTAAATTTAGCACTGAGTTCTTTCTAAAAAGCAACGCAGATTAATTTCATATCAAATTCTGGTCGTGTCCTTGAATCGTCCTTGAATCACCCTTGAGTCATTAATAGAGGATTTCGAGAAACTTTTTTTTGTCATGAATCATTTATATTCCATTTATATTCCATTTATATATCATTTATAAGCATAGGATGAAATTTGGGAGTTTATCGAAATCCTCTTATGTTTAAAATGATTGTTTTACCTCAATGTCATGGTCTTTCTGACTTTGAACTTGAGAAACAATATATTGATCAAATTTATTTAAGGAAGTTTCTTGGTTTTCTTGATTATATACCAGACAATACCACAGTTTGTTCATCCAGAAAAAGAATTATTGATAATGCAAAGAAGAAGAAATAGAGGGACAGTTGCAAAGCCAACTTAATTTCCTTGGTTTGAAGATAAAAAAGGTAATGATTCCGGATTCTACTTTTATCCATTAAGATTTTGGACATGCAAAAATGGATAAACCTCGGGAAAACGAAGCAAAAAAAGGACAATCAGTAACTGAACCTGGATATAAAAGGTTATAAAATCACATTTTGGATATAAATTTCATAGCATAATGGACAGGGATTATGCGTTGATCAGATGATTCAAAATAACAGCCTCATAATTTCATGATTCGTATGTAGATTTATCAGAAAAATGAAGTGGATTACAGGGACAGAGGATACTTTGGAGCAAAATCAAAAGGTTATAATGCAACAATGAAAAGAGCAGTAAAAAAACATCCCCTAGAAATAAGGGATATATTAAGAAACAAGATGATTAGCTCAAAAAGAGTTACATGGAAACGAGTTAATACAGTGACTATACAAATATTCAAAGCAGGACAAGTTCTTGTCACTACTATTCAAAGAGTGAATCTAAGATGTTATGTATAGCCTTTGTTATAATCTCTATCAATTGAGGACATTGAAAAAAAAGGAGTCTTTTAAAGGTAGCGGAAGCTAACTTCAAAATCAAACAATAATGAACAAGAAAAGAAAAAAACGGATCAAATACAGAAGTTCGCACGAAAGATTTAAACATGATTCTCGCGAAGAAAAAAACAGAGGTAAATCGAAATTCTCTAAAGAATACGTCATTAGCAAATCAGACGGAATGAGGAAGATAACATGAGCTGGGAAGACCACAGAGAGCTGTTTTCAGTCAATTGGAAACAAAATTGCTGAAATTGATTCCTTAATCGATTGGAAACTTTGTCTTATAATTTTTGAGTTCATACATTTTAACAAAACAGTTTCATTAGGCAGACTCAAAGCTGAAGAAGAATCTGACGAGAAGAAATGAACAAAAATTCACCAAGCAGTGTCGATGAAAACACGCCAGACGTTTGGAAAAGTCTTTTTCCTTTTCCTCAAGCCGACAGCCACAAGTACAGCCGAGGCACAGCATTAATTATGGGGGGAGCGTTTATGACAGGAGCGGCGCGTTTAGCAGCCCGCGCGGCACAACGCGTTGGCGCGGGATTAGTGATGCTCGCCTCTCCAGCAGCTGCTTTGCCGATCTACGCCGAGGCGCTGGAAAGCATAATCGTTCGTCCCTGCGACACGGCGCAAGAGTGGCAGACATTGGTCGACAACGAGCATCAGCCCGCTCTTCTCATCGGCCCCGGTCTTGGCCTTGGCTCCGCGCAAAATGCAGACGTTCTGGTGGCTCTGGCAGCCAAGCGTCCGACGGTAGTGGATGCGGATGGTTTGACCAATTTTGCGGATATGCCGGAAATATTATTTCAAGCCCTGCACGTCGAGTGCGTGCTGACTCCGCACGAAGGCGAGTTTACACGATTGTTCGGCGAGATAGAAGGAGATAAACCTTCGCGGGCCTTTATCGCCGCTCAACGTGCCGGGTGCGTTGTTTTGTTGAAGGGGGCCGAAACCGTTATTGCTTCTCCCGATGGTAACGTCCATGTTAACCATAACGCACCGTCATGGCTTGCAACGGCAGGCGCAGGGGATGTTCTGGCGGGAATGATTCTCGGCCTTGTCGCACAAAAAATGCCGGTTTTTCAGGCTGCGGCTGCCTCCGCATGGATACACGGGAGGGTTGCTTCACTGCATGGTCCTGGATTGATCGCCGAGGATATTGTAGAGGGAATACCCGCGGTTTTGAGAGAAATTTTGGACTTACAGAACTCCAGATTCAAACTAGATGGAAAGAACAATGGCCTGGGAATTTAAAATCACAGAAGTGTTGCTATGGGGACGGAACAAGGCTAATGTAATGCCATGTTCACTTTGGAAAGTCTGTCTCCATAATGCAAAGTTCTTGATGTCGGCGGCGAGACGGTTTCGCTTAATGCATAAAGGACAAAAGATGGGGAAGGAATCGCTTCAGTAGATCACCTTTATCATTTTTCGGCTTCAGCTATTTGTAATTTGAACGCTTTAAAGAAACATGAAAATAAAGCATTTAGTATACGATTGCAACTCAGAGTCAGGGATGAAGCAGATGCTTGGGCTCTGCAGAGAGATAAGAATACGTCATTAGCAAATCAGAAGGAATGAGGAAGATAACATGATCTGGGAAGACCACGGAGAACTGTTTCAAAGGTGTAAGAAAAATCCTATA
>PMJC01000377.1 GCA_003157235.1 Methanosarcina sp. | reverse complement strand
AAATGCAAAATCAATAATAGAAGTGCTTGGCATAACTCCAAAACATAAAGCAGCACTTGTTATATCCATGCATCATGCTTTTGGAAATTCTATAATAGATTCCCACATTATGGCTGGTGGATCAATCAGAATTGGAAGCATGAATTTTTTGGATTCGGTTTTCAATCTGGTTGAGTCAGAAGTATCCATATTCTATGGAGTNNACATATCGTATACTTCTCAAGTATCCAGATAGATTCAAAAAAGCTTTCGCTAATGTCAGAATTGCTGCATCAGCTGGTGGCGGGATAGATCGAAAGATTATAACTGATATATGGGGACTAACTCCTAATATCGATATTTTGCCAATGTATGGCCAGACGGAAGCTACAGCACGGCTTGCCTACCTTCCAGCAGAAGACGTGAATAAATTCATTGACACTATAGGAAAAGCAATTCCAGGGGTTGAGCTGGATGTCTTTGATTCCGAGTACAGATCAGTAGAACCAAACATAACAGGTGAATTGGTTGCTAGGGGGGACAATATCCTGTTAGGTTACCTAGATGATGAAATTTCCACTAAGGAGAGGATCATAGATGGTTGGCTGCATACAGGAGACCTTGCACAAAAATTGCCTAATGGGTATATTAAACTGTTAGGTCGAAAGGACGATATCATTAAAATTGGCGATCATCGTGTGAACCCAAGAGAAATTGAAAGGGATATAGAGGAGAATAACAAGGTTTCTAAAGTTTTTGTTGTGCCTGTATCCCATGAACTTCTGGGAACTGCGATCAGCCTCATGGTCATACCTACGAAGGGGACAGAAATCAATAATTTATTTACATTCTGCCGGAAGAGCCTGCCAGGTTACCTGTGTCCAAGAGAAATATTACTCATAGATAATTTCCCATTAAGTGAGAACGGAAAAATATCCAATCGATCTATTATACAGGAATACAAACATGTCAAAACTAGTATGTAAAAAATGTGTTCTGGATTCGGATATTCCAGGTATAGATATTAATAAGGAAACTGGTTTCTGTCATTTTTGTGAGACATACACTCCTCTTTTATCACAGGAAAAGAGTGAATATCTGAGTAAAATTGAGGAGTTGTTTAAAAATTGCAGTGGAAAGGGTAATTATAGCGTTATTTATGCACTTTCCGGTGGTAAGGATTCTTCGTACACGCTTTACAAGCTCAAAAAAGAATATCCTTTTTTGAATGTTTTGGCTGTTCAGTTCGATAATGGATTTATTTCTGAAAATGCAATAAAAAATGCCAAAAAGATATGCAAGGTCACAGGCTGCGATTATTTTAAGCTGACAATAGATAAGGAGATACTTTATGATACATTCCGAAAAGCGGCCGAATCTTACGATGCATTTCCTAAGTTCGCTAAATACCGAGCCAGTGATATCTGCAATATCTGTATCTCTATCATCAAACAGAAACTTATAGAACAGGCCATCATTCAGAAGGCGCCTTTTATTGTATTTGCTTTCACAGCTGGACAATCTCCTAATCCTATAATTAACTTATCACTTAACTTTATACAATGGTCCAGGAATCTATTTGAAAAGCAGCTTCAAAAAATAGGCGTTGATGATAAAGATGAATTATTCCTCATAAAAAGTGAGGTTATTGAGAATATGGGGGATAATGTTGTAAGTATTCTGCATCCATTGTGTCTATGGGAATATAGTGAGGATAAAGTACTGAGGACATTGTTGGAAATTGGTTGGACACTACCTGATATTAAAGACAGTAATTCAACCAATTGTACATTGAACTCTTTTGCCTGCTATAACCATCTGGAGAAATATGGATTCCATCCTTATGCCTTTGATACAGCAGGACTTGTCAGAAGTGGGGAAATGTCTAGGGAAGAAGGATTTAAAAAAATTAACAAGGATCTATCTAAACAATTGATAGAAGAAGCTGCAAATAAGCTCAAATTAAAAATAAATAATTTCAATAAATTATTAACTACAATTTAATCCATTTTTTATAATATATTTTATTAACATAACTAAAATAGCTATTAAAGGGATGATATTATGCAAGCAGTTGAAGAATTGAATGTGCATATAATGGAAAAACTGAACAGAGACATTGAAAATCTAGCTTCAAATATTAGAGGTTTTATTAGAAGTCAGGTAGTGAGTTTTAAGAAAAAAGGAGTGCTATTAGGAGTTTCAGGTGGAATTGATTCAGCTGTTACTCTTACACTTTGTGTAAAGGAGCTTGGGAATGAAAACGTGTATGGGCTTCTCCTTCCTGAAAAAGAATCTGCTCCTTCCAGTAAAATTTTGGGCGCAGAAATCTGCGAAAGCTTGGGTGTGTCGTATGAGGATATTCCTATATCTCCAATCCTGGAGTCCCTTGACATTTATGAGAAAAAAGAAAAGATCATTAAGAGAACCTGCCCAGAATACGATGCCAGAATTCATAAAACATCTCTAATACTGCCTGATTTCCTTAGCCAGGGGCTTTTGAATGTTCCTTACATCCGATTGATAAAGGATGGTAAGACGGTTGCAAAATACAGGCTGAAAGCAAGTGACTATCTGGAACTGATCGGACTGCAGGGCGTCAAGCAGCGGTCTAGAATGGTAATTCAATATATGTATGCTGAAAAGATGAACTACGTTGTTTGTGGGACAACCAACAAGACAGAACTTGTCCTTGGTCAGTTCGTAAAATATGGAGATGGAGGTGTAGACCTCGAGCCACTTGCTGATTGTTATAAGACTCAGATATATGCACTTGGAAAATTTTTGGATGTCAATGAAGAAATTATGAAACGCCCTCCCAGTGCTGATACATGGAGTCATTATACGACTGATGAGGAGTTCTACTGGCGTATGCCCATGCACGTTATCGATCAGTTGCTATATTCCCAAGAACAGCATTTACCTTTGGAGATAATTGAAAAGAACACAGGATTGTCCCGAGATCATATAGAAAAGGCTCAAAGACACCTTAATAAAATAAAAACCAACACTGGATATATAAGGGCTAGCCCTCTTATTTACTATCTGAACAAATGAAATTTAGACCAACCAATTATCGGAGGAAAAGATGTAATAGCAACAATAATAAACTTTGTTACTTTGCCTGAAGCAGAAAACCAAGCATCTTAGAGAATTTTGATTCAAACCTCTGATTTCTACAGGTCGTTTATAAACCATTTTATAAGCATCTGAAGAAATATTAGGTGTTTATCGAAATCCTCTATTAATTCTATCTGACATATCTATGAATACAAAGGTTTCTATTGTCCGCTGCATTGATTATTCGAACGCAAAGGAAGCGATCAAAGAGTCGCTAAGTCTGATAGGTGGTCTTGAAAAGATTATAGCTCCCGGAGACCGCGTATTGCTCAAACCCAATGTACTTGGTATAAGGCCTCCAGAGGATGCAGCCACAACTCACCCAGCAGTAGTATCTGCAATGTGTGAACTGGTTTCAGAGGTGGGAGGTGTTCCACTTATAGGAGATGGGTCCGGAATTGTAAGCTCCGGATCTACTACCACTTCGCAAGCATTTAAGGTAACAGGGATTGAAGATGTGGCTTCCAGGTTCGGGGTAGAGTTGATCAATTTTGAGACATACGGTTATGTTGAGGTTGATAGTCCAGATTCCAGACAATTGCCACATTTGTACATCTCAAAAGCGATAATCGAGGCAGATGTAATAATTTCGCTTCCAAAGCTCAAGACACATGAGCTTATGCTGTATACAGGAGCAGTAAAAAATTTCTTTGGTATCCTACCTCACAAAAATAGGAAGCAGGCTCACTTTCTGGAAGACCGTGATCATTTTGGAGAGGTAGTCGCTGACATTTACTCTATTGTCAAGCCTCATCTTGCAGTCATGGATGGTGTAGTTGGGATGGAGGGGAATGGTCCATCGAATGGTATGCCTATCTTTGTAGGTGTAATCATGGCAAGTTATGACTGTGTAGCCCTGGATATTGTGGCCTCTGAGCTAATAGGGATTGACCCTTTAAAAGTTCCCACAAACAGAGCTGCAATCTCAAGGGGGTTTATGCAGGAGTGTCTGGAGATTGTTGGAATACCTTTGGTCGACGTAAAAGTAAGGTTCAAAAGACCAGAAGGTGGTGTTATTGCCATGATACCATCTTTTCTGATGAGGATCCTTCGAAGGCAGTTAACTGTAAAGCCCTTTATCAACACCTCACGTTGTACACTTTGCAAAACATGCATTTTGAATTGCTCGGCAAATGCCATTGAAGAAGTAGGCAGGTCTCTCAAAATAAATGAAAGAAAATGTATTCAGTGTTATTGTTGTCGCGAACTTTGTCCCAAAGATGCGGTAGGAATAAAGAAATCGCTGCTTCTCAAGCTGGTTACAAGAAATAAATACTAACAAATAATTTATCCCAAAATTAAATGCTCTTCAGTTCTATTAATCAAAAATTAATTATAAAAAATATAATTATTTATCAAAAATAATGGAGAGCGAATAATTTAATTGAAAAATGGGGTCACTAATATGAGTACCTTAATATCTAACAGAGATAAAGTAACCTATCACGAAATTGCTGATCATTACAACAGCAATAAACTACTATTTGGAATAAAGTATTTCAAAAACTGGATTTTGGAATTACTTGCCTCAAATGTTCCTGTTCCTTCATGGAGAGCAAAACTGCATAGGATGAGGGGTGTAAATGTTGGGAAGAACGTATACATCGGTTATGACGTAGTTTTTGACAGGTTACACCCTGAATTGATTACAGTAGGGGATTATGCTGAAATCGGTGATAGGTGCATATTGTCTGCACATTCAAGGGGCAGCTTAACCACAAGACAGGCATATCCAAGAAGTATGGCTCCAATAATAATCGGGCGCGGAGTTTCTGTTAATCCAGGGTGTATAATTACTCAGGGAGTCAAAATTGGAGAAAATTCAATAATAGGAATTGGGTCTATAGTTAGCCGTGATATTTCTCCAAATAGTCTAGCTCTGGGCTACCCGGCAAGAGTTATTAAAAAACTTGATTGTGTAGGGGAGCTTCAAACCTAATCTTCATATTTTTTTAATTATTTGTCGGATCTGTATTTTAATGCGATACCAAGTTTTTTTCATTTTTTTTGCATCATTGATGAAGTCATTTTCGGTACATTTGCATTACATATTGTTTGAATGTATCAATTGCATTAAATGTCATTAAAATGCTCCCGGATTTAAATACATTATACATTTAGAACTCATGTAGTAGGGGCTCTGTACATTTTTTCCCTCAACTTCTCCAATATTATACTCAATTTTATTTGTATTTTGGTTGGTTACATATTCCTTCACCGCTACACTATACAATTATTGTTTTACTTTCAAACCAAAAAATTCCATTTATGTTTCTTTTAACTCAAACCTTAAAAAAGCTCTCAATAAGAATATTAGATGTGTTATGTGAATTTTTTTCTTGCCTGAAACTTTCCTCACCAATTAGCTGTTTGATTCTTCCATTACATTCTTCAATTTTCTAGGACTTTCTAGCTAGATTTGTTCTCTTGTATTCATCTTATACTTAGCACATTTGTAACCCATTATTGCATATAACTACATTTAATGCAATTGATACATTC
>PMJC01000375.1 GCA_003157235.1 Methanosarcina sp. | reverse complement strand
AAAAATTTAAGTGTAGAAAGTTGCTACACTTTTTCTTTCAGCCATGCTTCGAAATCATCATTGCTATACTTTGGTGTGATCATTCTTTTTAGCCAAGGTAAAAAAGTCAACTGCGTTACCTTATTCACGAACTTACCTCTCATAGAATCAAAAGCCGTCTGTGAAATATTTTTGCCTTCATCAGATAACAAAAACGCATCTTTTAATTGTTGTAATTTTTCCTCTGAAATAGTTTTTAAGGCTTGTTGATAAAGGTTTTTTTGATACTCGGCCAAGCGCTTCTTCATGTCGTCATGCTTTTTTTGCTGCGCTAATTGTTCCGTTTTCTCAGCTAATTTTCCATTTTTTTCACTTTCATATCCAGATTCTCCAAGCTGAGCTCTTGTCTCAATCAGTCGCCTGATATACCCTGCCGTTTTTCCTTTGATCAAGCCTTTACCATCCAGCTCTTCAGTGTAATCAACTGCTCTAGCCGCCAACTCTGGCTCTTCAATCATCCATGAAAGTGCCAAGCGCTCACCAATACCATGAGCACGTAATCGCTTAAATAATTCCATCTCTTTGAGTTCTAAAAAAACATTATCGGACTGTATGTTTCCCGCATCACTTTCGATGAGTTTATGTTGGGAACTCGGTGCAATAAGAAATCGCAAAGCTATAACTTTCCGTTGTTCTTTTTTATATTCAACTTTTATTCGAATATCAGATACATCGTTTATTTCCGTCATTGCTATCTTAATAACAAAACTTGATAATCGCTTAAATTCATCATAGGTATTCGATTTTGCTCCCATAATTTTTCGGAACGTAGTTAAATCCCACCACCCAGTAGATCCAACTTTGATAAATCGTACGCAATTTTCATAAAGTGTCAGGGAATAATTACTTTTGAACTGTTTTTGAACAGCTATATTAATAACGGCAAAGATTTCTGGGTTATAAAATTTAACTGCTAAATCTTTAGCATAAGAATATCGACATTCACCATTAACTAATACTGCTGAACTTAGTAAGGTCATAGCCTGCCATACCTCCCCCCCGTCTCCCATCAAGTTAAACTCAATAATTGTGGACATAAGTCCTTTCAATGTATTTTTCAGTCCTTCGATATTATTGCTTTCTCCCCAACCCAACATCGAAAACAAATGTTTTGAAGAAATAATGTGTATGTCTTTTGTTAACAAATCGTTATAGGCATTTAGTAACAAAATATTTAATAGCTTGCGCTCGACCAATGACAACTCACCACTACAATGAATCGCGGCGGCGTGTTTTTTCAGACTGGCGGTTGTTATTATTATTTCTTTCATGAAACTGCATATCCATTAGGTAGACAACGTAAATAATAAAGACATATCAATATTTTTTCAATATTATGTCTTTTATGTGAGTTGATTGTAATTTTTAGCTGGAAATTTCTAGATTAACCGGTTATGCATAAAATGATAAGCGCGAAAGACGCCCTAAAAACGACTGTTTTGCTCATATCTTTTTTATAAGAAAACAAATTCTCTATAAAAAATATAAAAAATTCTAATATAATCAAAATATTATGTGTATGGAGCTTAGTTATCAAAATCCCCAATTCTATGTCTTTTGCGCTTATAGATAAATTTCTTACACTAATAAACATAAAAAATACTAATTTTTATGTTTATTTTCAAAGTGTTATAACGTAAATAAAAAATATAGTTGGGGAAATGCCGCCTGTAACTTACATCCCTAACTTTATGTCTTATCGTCCCCTAAACTATGTCTTATCATCCCCGATTCTATGTCCCTACATCCCCAAAATTATGTCCTTACATCCCCAATTCTATGTCCTTAATTCTCTACAGACCACGTCCAATAAGGGATTGAAAAAGCTAAACATATTTAAACATTACTTAAACATACTTAAACAACAACAGGGGCTCTGTTGTTGTTTTTTTTGAAATCAAGCGATTAGCCATCAAACCCAGGAATATACTTTTGGCAGAGTTATCAACATCAGATATACTGAACACACAATTTAATTAATTCGTACACATATGTCAGAAAAAAAAACAGTCGTTATTGCCGTCGCCAACCACAAAGGAGGCTGTGGAAAAACCACTACAGTTATTAATCTGTCTGCTGAATTAGCCAAAATGGGGTTAGCCGTTTTGGTAATAGACCTAGATCCACAGGCTAATGCTAGTCTCCATATTGGTAAAAAGCATCCCAGTGAAGTTGCTGTGACATGTGCAGAATTGTTACTTTCAGAAATAGAAAAATTACCTTTAGCCATCCACAGCGATACCAATATCGAAGGTGTATCATTAATTTATGGTTCTTTGGCATTAGGCAAGACAGAGGATCAGTTAAAAGACAGTGCTCCCAGACCTTCAGAAGAATTACGCGATAAAATTAAACCATTGCACGGAATTTTCGACGTTATTTTGATTGATTGCCCGCCTAGTTTGAAGTTGCTTACAAGCAATGCATTAGCAGCGGCTACGCATTTAATTGTTCCTGTTGAATCCGGTTCCCAATATGGGATGTACGGTGTTACCGATTTAATGAAACTGGTTGAAAAAATACATCGTATCAACCCTGCTTTAGAATTGATTGGCGCATTACTCATTCGGCATGATGAACGACAAACTGTTTGCAAATTAATTGAAGCGTCCGCTAAAAATCAGATTGGTAAACTAATTGACGTAAGAATTCCAACCAGTACCAAGGTCAATCAATCGGCTATTGCACAAATGAGTTTGCATGCCTTAGATAGAACGTCAAAAGTTGCTCGTGAATTTAGACATTTAGCAGAAGTTATTGCCAAACAATTAAATCTTGTGAACGGAAGTAACTAAGCATGAGTAAAGATTTAAAAAAATTGCTGGAAGAAAAACTACAGCAAAACAACCAGCGGCATGCTTCCGCAGATCAATCTGTCGAGTTTGCAGAGGGCCGCGAATATAGTCTAATCGCTATTAACAGCATCGATCCAAATCCTTATCAGCCACGTCGCATTTTTCCGCAGGCCGAAATGGAGAAGTTGGCTGCATCCATTACCGAAATAGGTCTGTTAGAACCTATTTTATTGCGGAAAATTGATGATCGCTATCAAATTGCAGCAGGTGAACGGCGTTGGCGAGCGCATAAGCTTCTGAATAAACATACTATAGAGGCATTAATAACCCATATCACTGATAGCGATATGGCGATTTTCGCTCTCGCTGAAAACGTTGATCGTGAGGATTTAAGTGATTATGAAATTGGTTTAGCCTTACGACAAATAGAAGATGTTTTCCCCACGAAAAAGAAATTAGCCGAATCACTGGGGCTTAACCGTGAGGATATGTACCGTTACTTTGCATTCGATGACTTACCGGAATTTATTCGTGCCGATCTTAATAGCAATCCAAGATTACTATCACGTTCAGCAGCCAGTGAAATTAAACGACTTTTAAAACAGCAAAAAGACTCACCCTTTATCAATGCCTGTTTGGCCGAAGCATGGTCATTATTGTTGCTTAGTGAGTTGGATCAAACCAAAATCACCGGATACATCAGCAAAAAAATAAAAGCGTTGCACGAAAATAAAAGTGATTGTCATATCCAAAGTTCACACAACCTGATCCGGGAGGGTAAAAAAGTCGGGAACATCGCATGGACTGGGAAGTATATTACCGTCAAACTTAATGCTGAAGTGCTAAATACTGAACAAGAACAGAAATTGAAAGATTTTTTAGGACAACTACTC
>PMJC01000334.1:1961-5849 GCA_003157235.1 Methanosarcina sp. | reverse complement strand
GTGAACTATTGAACAAATTATAAACTAATCAAAATAGTCATTCGGAACTACAACAAATTGGAAATACTTAATCATTAAATATAACTAAACCAAATAAATTATAGTTTTATTTTGAACTTTGGTATGCTGTTCTACCCTTATGAGCCAATAATATTGGTCAAGTGAAATCTTTTGTTCAATATGATAATTTTCAGGTCTTGGCATTTGTATAAGATTATTTATACAAATTTTAATTTTTTATGCAAATTTATAACATGCCTCGCTAACACTGGCTAATGCAGATCAAGGATAAGATATACAGGGAAAAATATGTAATCTCCAGGTATTTTATAGTACATTTATGACAGTATACACTTATTAAAGTAAAAAAAGCAGTGAAGCCAAAAAAATTTGCAGGTAGGCAGAGTTCTTAAAAAAATTATCTATCAGTAAATTAATAAAGTCTAATTGGTTCAATTCCCATTTTTTCCATCAAGCAGGCAGGGATATCTATTACTTGCGAAACGGAATCAATCACAATTCCATCAGAAGTTGCCACAACTAGGTCCTTTTTCGTACGTTCTTCATATGCTTTAAGTTCAAAATCAGTGGTTTTTTAGATTCGAGCTTCACCTGGAGTTCCATGTTCTTCCATTTTGTAGCGAATGAAACCCGCAAGTTCCCCGCTCCGGCTGATCTGAGCATCTAGTAAAAAAATGACTGACTTAGGATGGGCTTCGCAAAGAAATTTAATGACTAAATCCAGGGATTCCTCTAGATCTTCTACCTGCTTTGCTTTACTGAAGTAACAGCGAGTATCTCTTACATAATCGTTATCATATAACCATATGGGTTTTTTCNNCTTGTGTCTATAAAGGCCACTTTTTTACGAATTCTGGGAGCTATCCTGTCAGGAGGTACAATTATCCTTGTAAGAATGTGCCGTTCTTCTACGTTAAGCTGAAAATGGTCAGCTACGAAACGGATGGTCGCAAACTTTGGGTAACCTTATAAAAGTATTCTTTGAATATCTCTAGCAGGCTTGAGTAACTTTTCTCTCATATAAGAACCGTATAAATAAAAGGGACCTTCATACGTACCTTTCATGCATACTTATCTCTTTTTAGGAAGGGAGTGCTTTAAATGAGTGAACAGATATCTCATATATACATATTTGCGCAAATAAAAATGGTAACATATGACATCCAGCATTCAATTGTATGTGAAGTCTTTTGCTCCGGTTCTGCTCAGTTTAAAGAGGATTTTTACTTACCCATTCATTTTCTCACATGATGTTCATAAATGGTACATTAAATGACTCGTGAAAATAAGAGGTTTATCCAAATCCTCTAAAGTTGGTTTTCAGCTGAGCCAGTTAAGGGCTCAGGCTGGGGGTTACGCTATGGAAGTATTATGGCTGTCTCAGGAAGAAGTAAAAAGTGTTATAGATATGCGTTCAGTTATGCAAGTTGTGGAAAAAGCTTTCAGGCAGCACGGGCTTGGTAAGGTACAGATGCCTCCTAAATCCTATATTTACTATACTGCTTATAACGGGGATCTGAGGACAATGCCTGCATATCTTGAAGAAGAGAATATCACTGGCGTTAAAATTGTAAATGTCCACCCCGAAAATCCAACTTTTGGGCTTCCCACCGTAATGGCGCTCATAGTCCTGATTTCCGCGGAAACAGGTGCTCCTATGGCAGTTATGGACGGAACCTGGCTGACAGATATCAGGACCGGAGCTGCAGGGGGAATTGCTGCAAAATATCTAGCAAGAAGTGATTCAAAAATTATAGGGATGGTCGGGACCGGAAACCAAGCAAAGACCCAGCTTGAAGCTCTTTGTGAGGTATTTGATCCCGAACTGGTGAAAGTCACCTCTAGAACAAAAAAAAGTTGTGAACAGTTTATCCGGTACTTTAAAGGCATTAAGCCTTCAGACATCCGCTACGAAGAAAAAATAAAAAATGTATGTGATTGTGATATTTTGGTAACAACAACTCCAACCCGCAAACCGATCGTGAAAGCTCAATGGATTAAAGAAGGCACTCATATAAATGCAATCGGAGCCGATGCAGTGGGGAAAGAAGAACTTGACCCCGAACTTATTATCCACTCCAAGATAATTGTAGATGATATGGTTCAGGCGCTTCATTCGGGCGAAGTAAATGTTCCTCTTTCGAAGCACTACATTTCTGAAAATGATATTCATGCTCAGCTCGGCGAAGTGATCGTAGGTCTTAAACCTGGTCGGATAAATGAAGAGGAGATTACAATCTTCGATTCAACAGGCCTTGCCATTCAGGACGTTGCAAGTGCACATCTGGTTTATGAAAGGGCTGTCAGTAAAGGGATTGGAAGGCAAGTACATATGTTCTAAATATATACATTCTCTCTAAACTTCAGCCTCTTTGTTCCGTTTTAATTTTTCCCAACTAATGGCTATATAGAATCCTTGAAGCATATAACTTGATGAGTAGAATACTTTTCAAAGTAAAAATTGACACTTAATAACTTTAGAAAAATGAATTTATCTTCAGGTGTATAAATCTCTCCACTAACCATAAAATGATTATTTCACTAAATTCCACTCACTCATAAACAACGCCTTCATATCTCATTATATGTGATGAAAAAATGTCCCCATTCCCTTCATATTTGAGAACTACTACTCAGCTGAAGACGGAGTGACTTCTTAGTTCATTACTTTCTCTTTTGAGAACAAGTCCCCAATTACATCCCCCACATTCCATGGGTGTCAGATTCCAATTAGATTTTGATCAATAAGAGATAATTTTTTGATGTTAATTGCAGCATTAAATGTCTATATCATGTTTTGTCTTACAATCAGGACATTTATATTCTCTACCTTTTAGTGTCAGCTCAGATTTATTGTATCCACAAACATGACAGATCTTAGATGATGGTGCAAATTTATCTATTATAAAAATGGTTTTTCCTGACCATTCTGATTTATATTCAAATTTTGTTACAAAACTACTCCACGCCTAATCACCTATAGACTGTGCTGGATGGTGATTCTTAATCATACCTTTAACATTTAGAGTTTCAATAGCTATTGCTTGGTTCTCGCTAACAAGTTTAAAAGAGAGTTTGTGTTGAAAATCATTTCTCTGATTTGTTATTTTCTCATGAAGTATAGCAAGTTTGTGTTTGGCTTTTTCTCTGTTTTTAGAATCTTTCTGTTTTCGACTAACCCTTTTTTGGAGTACTCTAAGTCTCTTCAAAGAGTTTTTCGAGTACTTAGGATTTTCAACCTTTTCTTCAGTTGAAATAACACAAAATCTCGTATTCCAATGTTTACACCAATAGTCGTAGATTCAAAAAGCATTTGTTTAACTGGAAGTTCTTTTCCATCTTCCACTAAAATGCTGATATAGTACTTTCCTGTACAAGACTTTGAAATAGTAGCGGTTTTTAATTCCTCTTCAAATGCTTTGTGAAGAACTACTTTGATTTTTCCTATCTTAGGGAGGTTAACAGTATTGTTTTCAAAATCCATATTGTAGTGTTGTGGTATCGGGAATGACTTAATTGGATTTTTCTTTGATTTAAATTTAGGAAAAACATTTTTTCTCGAAAGAATCTAGTGAATGCAGATTCTATTTTTTTAGTTATACCCTAAAGTGATTGGGAATTGACTTCTCCTAACCATTGATGTTGCTTTTTTAGATTTGGAATTAGTTTGTTTAAGTCAAACNNCCCAATTACAGACAAACCTACAACTACTAATATGTTGATTAAGTTGTTTAGATTGGTCAATTGTTGGATATAGCCTAAACTTGAATACTTTCATCATACAATACTTAATAAGCTTTAATAATTTATTTACCTTTATGTAAATATGAGGTATGACTACAAGATCCATAACTAATATGTGATCAT
>PMJC01000334.1:0-1905 GCA_003157235.1 Methanosarcina sp. | reverse complement strand
GTTGCCAAGAAACACAACTCAGTGTCAATGGTTATATTGACCCAGCTTCTTTAATTTTTGTTTTAATTGATGCATAGGTTTTTTTGTGCTATAAATCTATGCATTTTCTCAACCACACCGAATAATAGTTATGGAACTGAATGATTTTCATGATATAAGAAAATTGGTTGAAGAATATGGTTATACTGCTCATTATAGAGTCGTGGAGAAGAAAATAAAAACAAAAAGAGATGACTGGGTTATAGGGCAAGAAGATAGGTTGTAGAAAGGACGTATTCTCGGCTGACTCGAGTCAGAAGACTGTTATAAGATGGGAAAAGAAAACTGACAATTATTCTGTTATGTTCACTTTAGCATGTTCATGGATGACCTTTAGAGCAGCTGAACTTTTTGGATAATCTCTTAATGAATTTGGATGAAATTCTATTGTTCGTTTCAAATTGGCGAAGAAACAATACAAATTAGAACAACTCTCCAGTGATATTATTTCGAGCAGCAAAGTAAGATTGCTCTGCAATTTCCATACTACCCTTAAGGTTAGTAATTTTCATAGCAAATTTACGGGCAAATTCCTTAATATTTTCATCAAATTCGGAATTATTCGCAAATTCGGTATTTATTTTTGCAGCCATGCAATAAAGAGATTTTTTCAGATACTTGTTGTTAAAATCCCGACCTTTAGCTTCATTCTCCAGGCGCTTCCAGCTAGAAGCCCACATAGGAGTCAGATAAATCGTCCCTATATCTCTGAAATCGAGCATGCATCTTGCATAAGCCTCATTTCCTCCAAGAGCTAAACTGATGCAGTCTTCTATCATCTCTCCTTCCTTATCCTTCAGGAAAGAAAGCGACCATCCAAGATCTGCAAAGTCTTCTTCCAGTTTCCCTAATGTATGTCTACAAATACCATAAAATATCAATATATTATCCGAGAAGTAAGCCATTTCCCGAATATTTTCGTACACATTTGCCTTCAATTGCTCAAGATCCGAGTGTAGGTCCAGTCTTAACAGGTTTACGACAACAGTCACCTTTTTTTGTTCTATTAGTTCTCTTTTTTTGTGAATTTTTTTGAAAAAGGGAAGTAAGGAAAGAAATTCCACATTTGTTCTTGAATTTCGGCTGTCTGCATCTTCGAGAATTATTGGCCCCCTATCCAGGAAGACTTTTCTAGGAGTACAGTTTTTCGACTTAAGCTTTCGAAGGAATTCTAAATTGCTCCGGTTTTCCACAACTATTAGCTGCTTAAGTTCAGAATCGTTTGATAATATATGTACTAGCTCGTCTTCCAGCATTCCTTAGGCAATAATACGCAGTACAGGCATATTCGTGAATTTTCTCCTAAAGTATTGTACTAGGTCTCATTTACAATTAATCCAGGTCTAAAAGGTATAAGTTTAGAGCCTGTCCAGAAAGTCAATAATTCATGTTGTAAAATTACAAAATGATAGTGTACCAAAAGTTTTGTAAAATATATAGGATGCAAAGCCAATAGTTTTACTGACCCAGCTTCTATTTTTCACGATATAATGTAGGATGCCCACTACTTTAGATGTGGGGGCCTTATCTTATAATCGTGATAAATAGATATCAAGTAGATTTATTGATCTTTATACTTTAAATTCGTAAGTCCTTTAACAGTAATGGTAAACCTTGATTTTTCTTCCAAACCATTCGTTTCAAATTCGAATAGATGGGAAAATAAAAGAACTCTTCAGTTAATGAATATTTTCTATGAAAATTACTTCACATGTTATTTTATTTTTTCTAAACTTGATTAGTTTTTGAATGTAAATAAGTAAAGTTTTATTAAACATAACTAACTGTCCAACAGTCAAACAGCAGATAGCCAACCAAATAATTTAACAGATTTGAATTTGTGCACTTGAACCAAGTTCAGTTAAT
>PMJC01000155.1 GCA_003157235.1 Methanosarcina sp. | reverse complement strand
CGCGAAGAGAAACAAAGCAAACATGTCTATCAAGATCTCCAAAAATGCACCTCCAACCATGCCTTTAACCATAAGGCATGAAATAACAACCACTGCATCGTCGAAAGCCATAAATTACTTCGTTTTTTGATTCATTTAAATGATCTAGCTGATCTTAGATGCCAAAAAGTTGATCTTGTTAGCTGCAGGTGAAGAGATGCCTGCAGCTTGTCGGAAAGTCTACTGCAAGGTACTGGAATACCTATGAATTATCATTATATTTGATTTATTATATAGTTTTTGTATATATACTAAATAGTAATAACTTTAACTAATTAGTAGATATACTAGATAGCATTGCTTTCATGATGGAGCCGACCAAACTCGTTATAAACTAATTAATCCTCAGCCCCTACACATGATTATAATTTACCCAATGAAAAAATACTCCTCATCTATTCAAGAAGATGCCTGAAATCTCCCCAGAGTGGGTCGAATCTACTTTATTTAATCGGCTTAGGTGAGCAGGCTATCTAAAATGTCAGAAAAGTCGATCTTATGAGCTGCGGGGGGAATTATCTACAGCCCAATGGAAAGTTTACTAGAAAGTGGGGAAACCTATTGATTATAAGTAAGTTTGATTTGCTATATATTTTTTGCAAATATTATAATTAGCGCTAACTTGAACTAAATAGTAAAAAATTTATCCAATACTGATCTTTGGGCCACCTAACGTCCTTGCACCAGTATCCGCAGCAGACTTTTGCAGAATTATATAAACACCAAGAGATTATATTGATCGATTATTGCTCAAATTCCAAAATGAGAGCTCTTTTATTTTATTAGCTTATGGGATCCGGTTGATCTAAAATGCCAAAAAAGTTGATTTTGTGACTGCAGGTGGTCGTTGCCTTCAGTTAGATAGAGAATCTGTTTAAAGATTTTGATAGTCAATGAAATATAACTAGATTTAATTACATTTAGATTTGAAAACAGAAAAGCAAATTGGACTGAATAAACTTGTTTGTTCAAAATCAAATGGATCTTCACCTCTTTTTGGTTACATTCTCAAGACATTCTTTACGACTTGCTTTGTATCTATCTAGGAGAACCATTTTAATGTTAGCTTTTGTAAGATTGACTCTTTTAAGGTTAGGTTCTTGAAGGTTAGTCTTTTCACAGTTAGCATTTGTTTGGTACACCAATTTAAAGATTTTATTTACTTTATTATCCACTAAGCTTATGATCTGATCCAGATAAACTCAGAATCGTGTATAATAATTACATCTTACTGCTTCAAAAAATCCTAAATCAAAAAGGAATAGAAGGCCAAAGAGCATGAATATTTTGTTCTTTTCTTTATTAGTCACTATTTTATGGTCACTCGGCAATGGACTTAATCGCATTGCTCATTATTTCTACTAAAGTTTTGTGATATTCATCTGGATCTTCGTATTCATCTACATTCTGTACTATTGTAAACATAATCGCTGCAAATTCTGATGGATTCAGGTTTTTCATCTCCTGTTGCTCTAAAGCAAGCTTGTAGTTTTCAACTTGTCAATAGACCATTTCTTGCATTTTTCGGTAGTAGGTAGTTTTAAAATCGATTTTTGTGTGTTATTAGTTAACCTGTACTACTACTTACAATCTGCCATATTTGCTTTGACAGCTCTGAATACTGGGTTTTTAGGTTACTTGTTTTATGTATAAAAGAATTCGCACCATTTTCTATTGCCAAGTGCATGATTTCTTCTTTTCCGAATCCAGTAAAAAGAATAAAAGGAATGCTAATTTTCTTATTGCGTATACTTCTCAAGAATGTGATGCCATCAATAAAAGGCATATCATAATCCGAAACTATCACATCATAGGAATCTTTCTCCAATTTGGCGAGTGCTTCCCTTGCAGAATTCACAGTATCGGATGTTATTCCGTGAAATACTTCAAGAAAAGTCTTTGACAGCTCAAGAAATATGGGGTCATCATCTACAAGTAGTACTTTCATGAAATTTCCTTCCTAGGTATATTTTAAAGATTCGATTGAAAATTTCTTCATGATCCTGAATGCAGGCTTTTCTATATCTACCCTCGAAGATCTATTTGGAGATATTACAGCTACTTTCTTTGTGAAATACTCGAAATATGGTGGTCATCAACGATGGTAGATGTCCAAACGTTAATCTTATGAGCTGCATTGAAAAAGCATGGCAAGAGATACCTGCAGCTCATAGAGTTCTGTGTAAAGGTATTTAAGAACCTTTAATTTATTGGTAGATTTATTTGGTTATATATCTTTTGTATATTCTTTATTTATTTCTATTATGAACTATTTAGTAAATAGTCCTTAGAAGAGAGGAACAGTATTACAAATTTCCATAGTGTCCTCGGATACAACTTATTTAGTTTAGCAAAAAGTCAATCGAAAAACCGCAAAAATAGAAAATTTATCTGATTTTATATACAAGCTTCAATAAATTTAGTCCAGATGGAGTACGGCAAAATATAGTACTTCACTAATTCGTAATCAAGGCCAGTTCTATTCTTTTAGCATTATTTGATACTTCACTAACTAAGCTCAGATACTTAATCAAATCTCACCAATTCCCCAATCGAGTTATATATTTTATGACGATCCACAAATTCTTTTTGAACTTCTCAACCATTTCTTTTTACTTTTTTTGTACTTTCCTAAGAACTTGCTTTATCAGAAGTACATAACACATCGTTCAGCTTGATTCAATAAAAAATTATCTGATTACTTTCTGCCCTCTTCCTTTTGTGTTCATTAGAAACGATCAATTTGAGAAAGCTTTGAAACCTCTTTCTCACATATAATCAAAAAGATCATCCAGAACTGGGAGTCTTAACTGTCTATAAATTTTGCTCCAAAGATCCCATGGTGAAAGACTTTTTTTATCTTGTGAAGTTAAATATTTACCATTGTTGATTCTTAGTTCACTGCATAAATCCTATGTCCTAAAGATCTCATAATTCTTTCTTTTGAGTAAAACTGTAATAAAAAGTATCCTCTTCTGCTTAAGAGACTGTTCTTATCGATATATCCATCTAAATTATTTTTTGATATATATTGCGTTTGTGGACAATAGGCCACCAACCGTATGACAAAGTGTTTATTTGCTCCCACATGGCAACCCAGCCAATTATAAGGAGCCCCTCGGAGAAAAGAGATTTCATCAAACTTTCTTCAAAGCTCGAAAACAGTCGAATTGTAAGAAGACACAAAAAAAGAAAAATAAGAGCTATTAGAAAGTTTGTTCTTCCTT
>PMJC01000224.1 GCA_003157235.1 Methanosarcina sp. | reverse complement strand
ATATAAATGAATTTTTTCCGATGCTAATTTCTTTTTAGGACTACTACCTAAATGCAGATGGGACTCTCAAAATCATCTATAGTAAAAATATATAGACAAATTGCTATAAAAGTTTATATAGATATTCGATATATTTATTATCACACATAGTTAACATGTAATTCGATTCTAAAAAACGTTAAATTTGATGAAAAAAACGAGTCTGAATTTCATTCAAAACACTAGCGAGTTTATCTCAGAACACGAAGTAGTTCTAAAATTCCTGGTTCAATTTGATAGTTTCTACGAACATTTGGACAAAACCAAGCTGGCTCCTAAAGTAAATAATCTAATTTTCATTTGATCAAGAGAAAATGATGCTTTCTTTACTCACCTGAAGAATAAAAAAGATCGAGCTGAAATATCCGTGAATGATCGGTCCGTGTATTGAGGGAATTTAGTCAACCAAGCAATATTCCTGTATACCTTGATTTTATAGCGCTATCTAAATGGCTGATTACTAGATTCGCATAACTTGATATTGTTGAATTAACTCATTCTTGCAGATGTTGCAATTTATTTAAGTCGAATCCCTCATAACTTACATCTGGATGGAAACTTCTCAGAGAACTGGTACAAACTAACTGAGTCTATACTTTAAGCTACCTTGTATCATAAAATGGAACTATTGAATGCAAATCACTGTACTTATAAAATGAGATATCGTATTTTTTAGGAAAAGATTTATTTCAGACAATGATAGCATCAATTATCTCAATGGTAAAAGGTACTGTTTTGAGTTTGATGCAATATGTACTGATGTTGAAGATTTACATTTTTAATTGTTGCTGAACCAAAATATATTCCTTGAAGATTATTTGTATTCTGTTAAGATACAAAAATTCTAACAATGACTATGGTCTAAAATCTAGCGATTTTTGGATTGATGAACTGAAGCACTGAATTTGCAGGAAAAAATGTTCGTCAATCAAACTTAATATTGATACCACAAAGCTTCAATCATGAGGAAATTTTCAAAAGATCGTATCAATTTCAAAATCTAGTGATTTTTTAGTTTTACACAATCACTTGATTTTGGTTGCCACACACGAACAAAAAATAGTGTGTCAGTAAGCTTCAATCTAGACTATAGGAAATCTTTTCAAAAAAGACGATTCAGAGTAAACTTCGAGAACAACTTCCAACTTCTTGATGCGATAACTTCCAATCCCTTGCCTCGATAAATACCACAGATCATCGTTTATCTACAAGCTTGATGATGTTTTTCAAAAATTACTATGCACCCTCTAAAAATCATTTTCTGTTCTTACTTTAATAGGATTTATGATTTGAGTTCAAAATCAAGGTCAATAAAAACTGTAGTTTAAATTAGGTATTTTAAACAGTTGAGGTTTAAGTAGTATGCATCCTCAAATTAAATTACACACTTAATATAAAAAAGTCTACTTTTATTTTTGATAGTTATTTATTCTGTATCTATTTATTTTCAGTTATTTTATGCGATGATTACTCAAATGTTTAATATACCATTTAAGTATTGTAAAAAAATTATTCAGAGCATTGGATTATATATTCTTCTTGTATTCTCATAGCCTCTTTTTATAGCCGGGATAATGAAGATCGATAGAATACCTCAGGATCAACTATGTGAACTTTTATGATAGTCTGAAAAGCCAGGAAAATCAGAAGCAATCAGTAAATCTAAAAAACAGGAGAAAGGGATAAAAATGAATGCGAAGGTTATAGGCCTTGATATTGGAGGAGCGAATACTAAGCTGGCATCATCAAATGGAACTCTAGTAGAACTGCACTACCTGCCTCTATGGAAAAATACCAAGCTCTCGGAAGTCTTGAAGGAAATCGCATATCGATTACAACCAGAAAAAGTTGCCGTTGTTATGACAGGGGAACTTGCAGACTGTTTTGAAACTAAAGGTCAAGGTATTATCTTTATAAAGGAAGCAGTTGATTCAGCATTTGGATCGCCAAAAGTCTCGTATATAAATTGTATGGGTAGATTTCAGAGTGAAACTGACAAACTAACAGATCTTGCTGCTGCTAACTGGGTGGCTTCAGTCATGCTAGTAGGGGCAGAGCTTGGAGACTGCATTTTTGTGGACGTAGGCAGTACTACAACTGACATTATTCCGATGATTTCCAGGGAACACAAAGCAGGAATAACTGACTTTGAACGCCTGATGCGGAGTGAACTTGTATATTCAGGTGTACTCAGAACAAACATTGCTACTCTTCTTGAAAATGTAAAAATTGAACAGAGATTGTGCAGAATCGCTTCAGAGTTCTTTGCAACAACCGCAGATGTGTATATCTTGCTTGGGAAAATCAATGAAAATATTTACACATGCGAGACTGCAGATGGAGCTGGGAGGAGCAAAACTGATGCTATGCGTAGAGTTGCACGGCTGGTCTGTGCAGATCTTTCAGAAATCCAAGTAAAGGATATATATGAAATAGCAAGCCAAGTGCATGAAAAACAGATATCTACCCTAACTGAAGTGATTTATGAAGTTGCGAAAAGGAATGAGCTCAAGAAAATAGTAGCTGCAGGACTTGGGGAGTTTCTCATAAAAGAAGCTGCAGAAAGACTCGGTTTTGAATACATTTCGGTTTCAGGACACTGGGGAGAAAAAATATCAAGAATTTTCCCGGCATACGCTGCTGCTCGACTACTTGATAAATGAAATATCAACTCCAAGATAAGCAAAAGGAATATCAAAGAGAATTTTGATAGATTTCTATTTATTTGAGCATTATATAGTTTAAATCTCTTAACAATAATTTTTACTCGTGAAAACTCTTACTGATTTTGCTCTTAAAGAAGAATACAAACTTCTTCAGTTAGTCGGAGACAGACTTGATAAAATTGATTCCTTAATTGATTGGAAATCTTTTAGTACCATTTCTGAAGCCATATATTTTAACAAAAAAGTTTTATGAGACAGATCTGAAGCTGCTGTAATTACTTTTTTTAAAATGCTTGTTTTACAGCAATACATAGTCTTTCCAACTCTGAAGCTGAGAAACAATGTATTGGTCGAATTTTTTTCATGAAATTTCTTGTTTTCCTGAGTACATACCAGAAGGTACCCCAGTCTGATCATTCAGAAAAATAATTATTGAGAACTGTAAAGGAAAAAAATATGCCAACAGTTGCAAATCCAACTTAATTACCTTGGTTTAAAAATATAAAGCTTATTTTTCCTCCTGAAAGTTTCTGTGGTTTGGATAAGGTTTTTCAGCTGAGACATTTTCTTAGATAACTCAGCCACAAAGATACTGATAAGGAAATGATGTAAGAAAATCAACTATTGATCAGTTTTGGAAAAATAATCTATCAACAGTTATCAACGGTTATTTCTGCTGTGAATGATCTCATAGCTTACTTTTCCTCTGTCTACACACTCCCTAACAAGTTTTTCCCGTTTAGAGAGAGTGTCGTTTTTTCCTGATTTGACCTCAATAAAGACTACTTTTTTCATTTCTCCCTCGGAAAGGCCGTCAAAGACTATGAAATCCACTGGTGTACCAAGAAAGCGTGCATCCTTGGGATTGAACTCGAAGTCAGAGAAATAAGGGATCAGGTGTTCAGTTACCTTGCCCCTAGTGACAGCTTCGCTTTTCTTTACGGCGTCCTGGCGGATTTTTTTTTCCTCATCAAGTTTCCAAGTCCTAAAGAGAGTATCGGCTTTTTCAGAGACCTGGCGATCCATTTCCCTATTCTGCCAAGATTCATACAAATCTCTGGCACGGGACTCGACCAAGCCCCTTAGCTGGACATATTTCAGGAGCAGGTAAGCTGCAAAAAGGACAAAAAAAAGGATAAGTATCGAATTAATCCAGTTGTTCATGGCCATTCTCAGAAAGGGATTATATTTACTATATTTTGGGACGTAACTCCCAGTAGTTCACATTAACTGTAGTTCAGAATGACTATACTTATTCTTTTCTTATTTTTATTCAATAATTCACAGGAAAAGAACTTCATCCAAAAGTCTAAGGAATACTTCTAGAAACCCCTGAATTACTTCATATGCTTATTTCAGATATATAAATGACTTGTGAAAATCAGAAGTTTATCGAAAGATTCTTTGATTCGATTTTTTGCAATCGCCCCTAGAAAATCAAATATTATAAATTTGTGAGGTAAAATTTTTTCATGAAATAAACTTACTTCATTGAGTAGAGTTGTTCTGAATATATATTAATATGCGATGAATTCCCCAACGAGTGAATCAAAAAAATTAAGTGAGCAAGACGAATCCTAACGCAGATTGGTCAGGCAGCAGCAAGAAAGAAAAAAATAGTATGGTAAAAAAGTTGTATAACCAGGAAAAGACCCACTTAGATATGCAAGAGCAATTATTACTCCATAAAGAAAAGTTACCACAATTATATGACATCTGGTTACAATGAAGGAATACTCGAAAATGAAACCGGATATCAAAAGAGAGAAATTCAAAAGATAAAGATTGTTGAGATATAGACATTCTTGGTTATTAAATATTTTAAAATACTTGTTAAAATAATTACAATTCAGGAAAAGAGGGTGAAGAGATTACTTGAGGAACCAGTTTCACGTACTTTCGTTTTAAATTAACGGTGAAATACTCCTCCCTGTCAGGTTTATGCCCTCCGAGAAAGGAGCTTCCTTCGAGTAATTCC
>PMJC01000371.1 GCA_003157235.1 Methanosarcina sp. | reverse complement strand
GCGTTTTGCCTGCTCAAGACAAGCATTTCTATAATTTTTGGATTTATTTGATATTAATTTGACAGCTTCTATAATGCTATGGAGATATGTATCTATCAGAAGACTCATTTTTTTGTAACTGTCTCTATAAATCAACCTTCTCTCACCGCAAGAACATGTTTTACACTTCTCGTTGCTTTCACCGAAGTTAGATCAAGGTCTTCGTTAATGCTGTGCAAATAAAGCACATAATCTGGCTTAAAGGTCAATTAATTCCTTTTAAGAAACTTATCCAAGTGTATTCATATTATAAAATGGTTTATTACTTATATTTTTGCATAGTTTTCAGCTTTATCGCACTTTGTATAATCACTTACAATAATAATTTTTCATAACCCATTTTCCTATTTTTTTTCAATTAACAATTAAATTTTGTTGTATAGTAAAAGTTTGTTTACTGAACGCCAGAATCACTCTACTCCTTAAATTAATCGGCAGCATACATCATTTCCTTTTAATTTTAATTGACTCTATATCCTTTTTTCACCATAAAAAACAGGATGTATTGTTTCATTGCGGCATAGTTTTTTTGTTATAAAATCTGTGTATTTCTCAGTTCCAGCAGAAATTATAACTATTTTGTAACTATTCAGCTGAAAAAAAAAACCATATCGATACCTAACTTAATAAATGCTTAATGGTCATATTTTTTTGGACCTCATTTTTTTTAAATATGGTCATTAATAATGTTTAGAACTCGGCACTTTTTCATGATCCTATTCACCAGCTAAAGTTCCACTCTTCCTTTTTTCAAATTTTAAATTAAAAATATCAATATTGTTGGATTGAAGAATATCAACGTTTTTTTTAAATTTTTCAAAATGTCTAGGATAGCACACACTTGAGTAAATAATCGAGTACTATAGCATCGTGATTTAATCACTGGTCTAGATAGCTGAGGATCTTTCATCAAAAAAGGGTCAATAGCCAACAATTCAGGAAAATCATTCAATTGAAATTTGGTCATTGATTCTTAATAAAGATCGTTATTGATGTTGTTTTCCCTAGGCTAAATCGTTACAGTCTCTCAATTATTTGATTAGTTATGGAAAAACCACCAAGCTTTTTATTAGATTTTCAATCTTTCAGATGATCAATCAGACAGCTTTCTGAAAGAAAGTCTTAAGTAATGGATCTTTATAAACTATAATAAACATAAATAGTCATATACATATTATAAGTTCCCTAACAGAAGTTATAAGTTCCCTAACAGAAGTATTTTTATTCCTACATTCTGATATAAATATCAATCTTTATACTTTGAAATCTTTGCATTCTAAATATTTAGTTCACGAATGTAAATTTGTAGAAATTTATTTAATTGTCTGGATAAAGGCGAAACGCTGGGTTAAATGGATTGTTCTTAAGAGTGTAAGAAATATGTACCCTTTTGTCATCCGTTGACAAATTTGATGCACAACTTAGAATACTAGGTATATTGATTTCTCAACATACTTTTTAGATATATAGCATAAAAAATAACATTTTTGCGTTTGATATCTTAACCGAATACAATTGAATGTATCTGTAGAGACAGAATTGGAGCTCAAATGAAGGATCTAAAACGTAAAAGTGCGGAACACCAATTTCCTCTAGTTTCAGTTATAATTGTAAACTATAACGGTAGAGCATATTTAGATGCATGCATTTCTTCTATATTGACACAAACATATCCAAGAATTGAAATAATTTTTGTAGACAACAATTCAANNATGAAAATTATGGATTTGCAAAAGGGAATAATATTGGTATTAAAGCCGCAAAAGGAGATTTAGTAGCAACATTAAATACCGACACTAAAGTCACTTCAAGATGGGTAGAAAAACTTGTGCAAGGTATCAGCTCGGATGAAAAAGTGGGTATGTGTGCCTCTAAGATGCTTTTTATGAAAGAACCCGGACTTATAAATTCAACCGGGATCTGCATTTCAAGAAGCGGGGCTTGCTGGGACCGTGGAATGTTTGAGCAAGACAAAGGGCAACATGATTCTTGTACTGATGTGTTTGGTCCATGTGCAGGCGCAGCTATATATCGAAAAAATATGTTGGAAGAGATTGGATTATTTGATGAAGATTTTTGTGCTTATATGGAAGACGTTGATCTGGCATTTCGGGGAAGGCTTGCGGGTTGGAAATGTTTGTATGTTCCTAATGCTGTAGTATATCACTTCCACGGGGGCACGTCAGGATATTTCAGTGATTATACTGTATATCATGGCAATAGAAACATAATTTGGAATGCATTCAAAAATTTTCCAAAGCAATTTTTAATTACATCATTGCCCTGGATAATTTGCAGAAATTTTGCTGTTATACCATACTATATTTTGAAGGGACAAGGCAGTGCAATTTTGAGATCAAAAATCGATGCTATAAAAGGGATGAAAAAAATATTGTTAAAAAGATCACCATGTCTTGTCGATAAAGAGGAAATTACAAAATACATTTATTCATGGGCTGATATCCGTTCGCCCTCTCATAATAAAATAAAATATTATAAATAAGTTAATTGTACACTCTAAACAAAAAGGTGAAAAATATGGATAAAATTGAAGGTGTGCAGGTTAAGAACCTGCTAGTGATCCCTGATGAGAGAGGCTGGCTCATGGAAATATTGCGGAATGATGATGATATATTCGAAAAGTTCGGTCAGGTTTATGTGACCACCGCATATCCTGGAGTCGTTAAGGGCTGGCACTATCATAAAATACAGACAGATAACTTTACATGTATTCATGGTATGATGAAAGTTGTACTGTATGATTCAAGAGAAAACTCCCCAACATATGAAAATATCATAGAACTCTTTGTAGGAGATAAAAATCCTTTACTTCTCAGAGTCCCTCCACTTGTGTATCACGGCTTCAAGGGAATCGGAACCGAAACGGCATATTTTCTTAGCATTTCAACCGAACATTATAACTATTTCGAACCCGATGAGTTCCGACTGCCTCCTGATACTGACCAGATTCCTTACGATTGGGGACTTACCCCTGGCTTGAAACATGGATAAAAGAAAGGATGTGGTACATTGAAATTATTAATTACAGGTGGCTGTGGCTTTATAGGAAGCAATTTCATTCGTTATATGATGAATAAATATCCATATCACAAAATAATTAACCTAGATAAACTCACTTATGCAGGAAATTTGGAAAATCTCATAGACATTGAAACCGATCAAAATTATTCTTTTGTCAGGGGAGACATTTGCGACCCTCATTTAGTACATGAAGTTATGAAAAATGTTGATTATGTAGTTCATTTCGCAGCGGAAAGCCATGTTGACCGTTCAATTGAAGATGGGTCAATTTTTGTCAAAACCAATGTTCTGGGTACCCATACACTTCTTCAAAACGCATTGGAATGCAAAGTCAAGAAGTTCATTCATATTTCTACCGATGAAGTTTATGGTAGCACAAAATCGGGCTCATTTAAAGAGACTGATATCTTGACACCCTCAAGTCCGTATTCATCGAGTAAAGCTGGATCTGACCTGCTTGCTCAATCATATTATATAACTTACGGACTTCCCGTTATAATCACGAGATGTACCAACAACTTTGGACCGTATCAATACCCTGAAAAACTTATACCGCTTTTTGTCACAAATCTCCTCGAAAACAAGAAGGTTCCAGTATACGGAACCGGCACTAACGTGAGAGACTGGATCTATGTACTCGACCACTGCAAAGCCGTAGACTTTGTCCTTCATTCCGGCACGGAAGGTGAAATTTATAATATAGGTGGTGAAAATGAAAAGACCAATATTGAAATTACATATCAAATCTTGAAATTACTTGGAAAAGACGAATTCATGATAGAGTACGTCAAAGACCGCCTAGGCCACGATTTCAGGTATTCGCTGAACTGTTCCAAATTAAAGGAACTCGGCTGGGAGCCGGAATACTCTTTTGATAAAGCTCTTGAAGCAACCGTAAAATGGTATATTGAATACAAATGGTGGTGGGAAAAATTAAAACACTGATTTTTGGAGTAGGTGGAATGATGGGAAAGGAACTCAGTAAAGTCTTTCCCGACGCTATTAAGTTTACCCGTTCAGAAATTGACATCACCGATGAAGATCGCGTCCGCTTGACAATCGAAAAAATAAAGCCTGATGTTGTTGTCAATGCCGCAGCTTATACCAATGTTGATGGGTGCGAAGACGATAAAGAGCTTGTATTCAATGTCAACGGCAGAGCTCTGGAGTATATTGCAAGGAGCTGTTCCAGTGCAGGAGCAATCCTTGTACATTACAGTACCGATTACGTTTTCGACGGCTCAAAAAAAGAATACTTTGAGTCAGATAAAACAAATCCTATAAATGTCTATGGCCAATCGAAACTTATGGGAGAAAAAAATATAATAGAGAACATGAAAGATTACCGAATCATAAGGACGTCCTGGCTCTTCGGTCTACAAGGCAAGAATTTTGTTGAGACAATGCTCAAGTTGTCTAAAGAG
>PMJC01000214.1 GCA_003157235.1 Methanosarcina sp. | reverse complement strand
TTCCCAAGCCCATAATCTAGAATCACCATTCTTTTCATAGCTCTAACAAATAAGTTAAAATAGATTAAGTTTACGACAAAGAAGCAGGAAAAAAGTTACCAAAAGAGACAAGCATGAATTGAAAAATTAAAGGATTTGTAAATCTCCTTAGATCAATATCTGCAATAGAGAATCTGTAATATTTATTTTTCCTTTCAAAAATCAACTTTTACTACAGTTGAATACCCTGCAGCTAGCTGCGGGATGGAAACTTCTTCGAGAACCGCTATTAACTAACTGATGTATATGAACCTATAGTTGGTTCTTAATATTAGTACTTCACTAAACAGTAACCTTTGATTCCAAAGGCATATCTGCTTATTTCATCCTTATTAAACGGTGATTGACAACATAGATGTATTTTTTTATCAGCAAATTATAGGGGTTTATCGAAATTCTATGAAACTTGTAATTGCAACTAAATCAAACAAAAGAATTAAGGAAATTTATGAAAAGCACAAGAAGGAAAATTGAGACATATTTAATGTATTTGGATATAATTTAAGGACGAAGGACCAACTTTCTATATTGTGGCAATATTTGATCAGGACAAAGAATACATCTATTTACAACAAATAAAACAGTGGATCATAATAGGCAAACTTGCCAAGCAAATATCTTATGAATACAGAAAACGATGGAATATAGAAACTGGATATAGAGCAAAAGAGATTTAAGATACGAACATTTTCAAACCACCCATTACAAGGGCGCTATTTTTTGTAATACAATAAANNATATTGGGAGCAATATATGATATTCCACTAAAATTACTCATGAATTTATTAATGAAATTTAGTAGAGAAATAAATATAGTGTTTAGCTCTCGATTAACTAGGTGTATTGACTCGAAGATGTACTAAAAAAATCAAAATAGCCGTTTAGTAGAGACTCTGTATAATTTATACTTTAGAACCTTTAGATATTGAATTTTGTATAGCCGATTACAAAAAATAGAATGAAGATGTATGAATGAAGTTTTTTCTTGTGAATTATTGAGGAAAAATTGTAACCGAATAAAAATAGTCATTCGAAAACACAGCAAAGTGGGACTATTGTTTACACAAAATTATAATATAGTATTGTATCCTATACAAGGCGGGTTCTCAGCTTAAAAATATCATGTAACCAAAAAGCCTAAGCAAATCGTTCTTTACATAGGAATCATTTTATCGAGAATAGACCAAGGGCATAATAGATGTTCTGACTTGAAATTAAATATTAATTCAGGTAATCGTTAAAAACAGTTCAAACCAAAGTTATCAATGTTATCAATGTTAGCATTATAAGGATAAAGAACGACGTAAGAAATAACCTAGCTAATGTTAAAACGTGATTTGATTATGAAAATTGTAATGAAATTTGGAGGAACTTCCGTTGGGAACGGAAAAAGGATAAGCCAGGTTGCACAAATTCTGAAAAAGTACCATGATGAAGGCAACCAAATCGTGGTAGTAACCTCGGCATTGAGTGGGGTAACAGACAAGCTTTTGGATAATGCATTTTTTGCCTCAACAAAAGGCAAAGTGAGCCTTATTAAAAAGTTTAAAACAGAACTTACAAAAAAACACCATGAAGCCGTAAAGGATGCAATTGATGAACCCAAAGTTGCAAAAGAAGTACTCCAAATTCTCGATCACCGCATTGAAGAGCTCGAAAAAGCTCTAATTGGAATTTGTTATCTTGGTGAGCTTACTCCCAGGTCTATTGACTATATCTCCTCTTACGGAGAACGCTTAGCTGCTCCAATTGTCTCAGGAGCCATTCGATCTCTTGGAATAGCATCAACCGATTACACAGGTGGAGAAATAGGAATAATAACTTCATCGGATTACGGAAATGCCAGGCCTCTTGAAAAAACGTATGAACTTGTAAAAAATAGACTTGAGTGCATACTTGGTTCACAGGTTATCGTAATCACAGGTTTTATCGGAGAAAATGAAAACGGAATTGTTACTACCCTGGGAAGGAGTGGATCTGACTTTACAGCTTCCATTCTGGGTGCTTCCCTAAAAGCCGATGAGATCTGGCTCTGGAAAGAAGTGAACGGGATCATGACTACTGACCCGAGAATCATACCTGAAGCAAAAACGATCCCACAAATTTCTTATTCTGAAGCCATGGAACTCTCTTACTTCGGAGCTAACGTGCTGCATCCGCGTACAATTGAGCCTGCAATGAGAGAACGCATTCCTGTACGTGTTAAAAATACTTTTAACCCAGAGTTTTCTGGAACCCTCGTTGTTGCGGAGAAGTTCCAGTGCAAGCACGTTGTAAAAGCCATAAGTCTGATCAAAGATGTGACCCTAATTAACGTATCAGGCGCAGAGATGGCAGGGGCAATTGGAACTGTAGCAAGGCTTTTTACGGCGCTTGCGAACGCCGGAGTGAATGTTGTTATGATCAGCCAGGGCTCTTCCGAGTCCAATATTTCTTTTGTGGTTAGCGAAGCGCATGCTAAAGCCGCATTAAAAGCTCTTCATGCCGAATTCAACCGCGAAATAGTAAAAGAGATCAACTCAGATGAAAATGTCTGCGTAATTGCAGTTGTCGGTGCAGGTATGGCAGGAACACCGGGTATTGCAAAACGAGTTTTTGGAGCTCTTGGGAATTCAATGATAAATATTATCATGATCAGTCAGGGCTCTTCTCAATACAATATCTCTTTCGTGGTTCGAGAAGAAGATGCATTTGCTGCAGTCAGGATCCTGCATGACGAATTCAAACTATATAACGAAAATTGAAAAAAATTATGAAAAAAAACATGAAGGGCAGATAATGAGCGGGAAGCATTTGACATACGCTGATTCAGGCGTAGATATTGCAAAAGAAGAAAAAACAATCAAAAAAATCATCGAAAAATTCAGCTATGTTCGAAAAGGCATCGGTGCTCCCCTAATAGGGATAGGTCACTATGCAGGACTCCTGGATTTCGGGGAATATGCCCTTGCCTTGACAATGGATGGAGTGGGTTCAAAAGTACTTATCGCAAACGAGATGCATAGATGGAATACTGTTGGAATAGACTGTATTGCTATGAATGTTAATGACCTACTTGCCATAGGAGCTGAACCTGTAGCCTTCTTGGACTACCTTGCCCTGGAAAAGCATGACGAAGGATTTGCCGAACAGATCGGAGAAGGACTGCTGATAGGAGCTGAAATCTCCAGAATGTCTATTGTAGGTGGGGAAACCGCAACAATGCCTGATATAATCAAAGGCTTTGATCTTGCAGGTACATGTCTTGGAATTGTCAAAAAAGATAAGATTATTGAAGGAGGAAAAGTCAAGATGGGAGATGTAGTTGTCGGGATTCCCAGCATAGGTGTTCATAGCAACGGTTACACTCTTGTAAGGAAGATCATTGAAGAAGCGGGATATTCTTATTATGATTCCTGTCCCTATAATAGTTCAAAAACTATAGGCGACGAACTCCTAACCCCGACAAGAATTTATATCGAGATTCTTGATGTACTTAAGGTATGTGAAGTTCACGGACTTGCCCACATAACAGGTAGCGGGCTTTTGAAGCTGAGGAGAGTAACAAAACTGGGCTTTGACTTTTACGATCCTCTTGAACCTCATGAGATTTTTAAATTCCTGCAAGAAGAAGGAAGAGTAGAAGATCTTGAAATGTACAGAACTTTCAATATGGGTATGGGCTTTCTTGTTATCCTGCCGGAAGTAGATGCAGCAAAAGCTGCAGAAATTACCGGTGGAAAGATAGTCGGAAAAATCGTAGAAAGCGGGATCAGGATAAAAGGCATGGTAATATAGATTCAAAGAGTGTAAAACCCAATTTAGAAAATCAACTTGCAAGAAAGTGAGAATCAATACTGTATGACATTATGTTGGAATCCTCTTCTGAGATCTTGATTATGACCGGACGTTTGAAGTTCATTTTTTCCAAATATCTTGGAAGCTTGGTTGGGGCTTCTTGGAATTTTCAAGAGAGCTGGCATTCTTCAATGAGGTCTATGCATTTTCCTTCCCTACCTCTCTAAGCCTAGAGATTTCTTTTCTGCTATCCTCACTATCTATAGAAAGGACAAAAGTTCCATAGCAGGGTTTTGTATAAGTGAAAATCAGAGAATTGCCCTTTATCCCTAAAGCAATTGGTGGTATTCCTATTACGTAGTAGTTATTGAAGATCTTGTACCCAGGAGGTACATAGTAAACCTCGTCAGAGTTTTTCTCAATGAACTCTCTGGACTCTTTAAAAGTCATTTTTTCCAGGAGAATCTCGTATTTCATCTGTTCAATGCAGCTCATTTGACTATATCCTCCATCACTTTATCTAGCTTATTTTTGAGACGAGAGGGATTATGAACATCATTCACAACGATCTTTTCACAATTGAATTCAATTGTTTCGGACAGAGCTTCGGAGTTCCTGCCAAAAACTATGGAGTATATCTTAGCCTGAGAAATGGCACTCATGGTAGAAGCATATGTCATTCCAGCATCATTATGCATAAAAGCAAAGCATATGTCGAAATATATTCTTTTCTCAATAATATCCTCTAGGATTTTATCTAGATTCACCAAGTTTTTTACATAATAGCCATCGGAATCAGAGACCTTCAAAAGCTTGGTTGCGGCATCTGTCCCAGCGACTGTTACAGTGAACCCTAAATTGGTCAGTTTATGAGAAAGATACAAGGCAATGCTAGTTTGAATTGGGATCTCGGGACATCCTATCATGAAGAGCACTTTTCCGTCGAGCATAGCATTTTCATCTCTGGGTTGTTTTATCTATGAGAATTAGATATGTGTTAATCCTGAATTTCAACTTTTGCAATTGATATGGCGGCTAAAATTCTTTAAAAAAGACAATTTTTTAATTAAACCATGTTCCCTGTAAAATCCATGTTTCATCCCTTTAGGGATGATTTTAACGTTAATAAAAGCTCTTAAAGGATAAAAGGGAGACTTTTTATTCTTGCCGATAATTAGGATTGATTGCAGTTAATTGCTAGTAGAATTAATGATAAATATTGATGATTCAGATGATACTAAAAAGTCTCCTAAAGAAAAGCTTTGTAGAAATCCTTAATTAAATCTAAATTATTTATACGCATTTTTATTAAAATCGCTCTATAATTTTGATTATATGGCTCTGCAAAGTCGTCAGTTGACGAGAGAATATTCCATAAATAAATGATATCAGCATTAAAAATCTAATTTTCTATGGTGCAATCCGCTGCAAATATCTGAGTACGTGCGAACCACCAAAATTTGATATATTAAAATAATGTCTTTTATTTCTGAGATACATGTAAACAAAGTAATAAATAATTTATTATCGTAAAACCGATCTTTGAAAGCGATATTATTCTCTTGACGAGGTTATTGCTTGAAAGTTGAACAATCACTCTTTTTTCCCTCTCGCTTTTTCTACTTATTGTGGATTTTGTGGCACTAAGCTGAATGTGAATTTGATCCATTGGTCATTGGTTGAAGAATTCTCTTGGTTATGTACTGGCGAGTTTGAAGCAAAAATAATCCTAAATTTAGCACCAAAGCTAAAATCTATACCTTTTTCCAATATCAAACCAACGAATATTTTGGAAGACATTTGGGAATAGAGCAATTTATCATGATTCCCCAATTAACCGAAGACGCATGAATTTTCATTATAGTCATTCAATTTTCACAAACAATACCCAATCTAAGAGAAAACAAGTCGCTCAAATGCAAAGAGGTACGATGCAAGCATGAAACGAACTATTAAAGATCCTATGGGTAAGCAGAACAATGCTGTGAACTTCGGCTCTGTAGTCTCAGTGCGTGGCAGTGTTGTAGATATATGGTTTAAGGATCATTTGCCACCCATTTACACGTTACTACGTGCCGGAAAGGCAGGCAAAATTGCAATTGAGGTTTTGACTCANNATTCTCTCGCGGATGTTCGATGTTTTTGGAAATACTATCGACCGTAAGGAGGCACTTTTAGATGTCCAATGGCGCTCAATACACAATGCTCCACCGCCTCTGACACAACGGTCCACTAAATCAGAGATCTTCGAGACTGGCATCAAGGTAATTGATGTGCTAATGCCTCTAGAGCGAGGTAGCAAAACGGGCCTATTCGGAGGGGCTGGAGTTGGCAAGACTGTGCTGCTAACCGAAATAATTCACAACGTGATCAAGCATCATCAGGGAGTGAGTATATTTTGCGGCATAGGTGAACGTAGTCGTGAAGGGGAAGAACTTTACCGTGATATGAAAGCTGCCGGAGTACTTTCTAATATGGTCATGGTTTTCGGTCAGATGAANNATCGATAACATTTTCCGCTTCATCCAAGCGGGTTCAGAAGTTTCCGGTTTAATGGGGCAAATGCCATCGCGCTTGGGCTATCAGCCGACGATGGGCACCGAGTTATCAGAGCTTGAAGAGCGCATTTGCAGTACCGATGCCGGAGCCATCATGTCAATTCAAGCGATATATGTGCCAGCCGATGATTTCACAGACCCTTCGGCGGTTCACACATTCTCACACCTCTCAGCATCTATTGTTCTCTCGCGCAAAAAAGCAAGTGAGGGACTTTATCCAGCCATTGACCCTCTGCAGTCAAATTCCAAAATGACCACATCTAGCATTATCGGCATGAGACATTATCGCCTGGCCCAGGAAATCCGCCAGACACTCGCACAATATGCGGAACTCAAAGATATCATCTCTATGCTTGGCCTGGAACAGCTGTCTCAGGAGGATCGTAACGTGGTTGCCCGCGCCCGTCTGCTGGAGCGTTTCCTCACTCAGCCGTTTTTCACAACTGAGCATTTCATAGGCCTTAAAGGCAAATTTGTCTCTCTCGCAGACGCACTCGATGGATGCGAGCGTATTCTGCTTGATGAATTCAAAGACTACAAAGAAAGCGATCTCTACATGATTGGGACAATTGAAGAAGCAATAAACAAAAAAATCATGCAGGGGTCATCATGAATTCAATACTCACGAATCTTAAGAAGATTTTGAGAAGCCCAAATTTATGGTTGATTTATATAAGCAATAAAGAATTTGTTGAAATTGAAAGATTATCGAAACTGTCTACTATTATTCCGTTATTCCTGCATCCTACCAGTTATATCTCACTCTCTATTTGTGCGTTTTAAGCTACAATGTAAAAATAATTTTATTATTTATTTTAAATTTATTATACCAAAAATAGTTTCGGAATAAAACTTATTTTCCCATAAAATGTTTCAAAATTAAACAATAATAAAATATTAATCATTTTTAGAATAGTTTCAGAATAAATTCACTTCCCAAAAAATGTTGTAAAACCAAAACATAATTTTATATTAATTATTTTTTATTATTTTTAGAGGTATCCACAAGCTTAAAATAACTTCTATTAAACATCAAGTTTCCATAAATTACTTATTTAGGCATTATAAACAAACATCTACAGTTGAGGTTTATCGAAATTCCATTAACATTGACACTTTTCCTAAAAAAGTAATGCAGATTAATCTTAGAGGCAGCATTTATAATTTTCTGCAAAATCTGCTATATACCCTTAAATCTTTTTTTGATTCGGCTCTATTACGATTATAATTGTTTCCTGTTATCCAGTCTTAAGTTGTATCAATGAGCATTGAGACTGCTAGTTTCAATACTAATTTCTGAGTAAGGAATGACCCATCACTCTACTTCTTCTTTGAGTTCCTCGTTAATCCTTTCACCATATTTGTTGTTCTTATTTTTTCCAGTGATTTCCTGGAAACATAGAAAATTTTCATGATATAAATACGCNNCGATCATTATTGAAGAAATTACACTGAATGAAACAGAGTATCAGGGAATCTTCAAGTTTTCGAAATCTGCAAATCTGCATTAGTGTTAATTATATAAACAATTATTCTGCAGAATAAAACATTTAGCGTAACTATTCAGAGTATGATTAGCTTATCTCCCTTGAAAACCGCAAAATACCCTCTATAAAAGGCAAACAGTTCTTTCGGACTGTAGAACTATAGACTTTAATACCGCAAAAAGCTTCTCTTCCTTCTTTGGTTCTGAAAATTTCTGATATTTTTTGTCTACCTTCATCATCCTGATTTCCCTCTCTGCCGGTTTATTTTCAGATGAAACTCGCGGATCTTTAAGGAACCTCATAATTTTTTTCTTTGTGTTGTATAAACTATAAAGTAGAATCATTGATCTTATTTTTTGATTAGCACCGCATTTTCCTTTTTTTAGAGGGTTTAGAAAAAAGTGAGTTACTTCAATTCCTTTCATGACTATGGAATCGAACCTTTCTTAAAACACTTTAATTTGCTCAAAATCCAACTCTTGAATTTGCTCTTTACATTCATCAGTTTGCTTTTTCATTTCTGTTAAAAGCTCATTCATCTCTTCAACCATTTCATGTTCTAATTCTCTTCAATCCCATTAAGTCTGTTATGAAGATGAACATTGCAAAGAGCGTGAGCACATCCATAACTTTTGTAGAATTTCCAACCACCATGAACTATTATTTATAAATTTTGGAAGAATTCTTTAGCTTCCATTGCTTTATATTCCATTTTTTGATGAGAAAGATAAAATGTGTATTTGTCATGGAAAGCTACATGAAACGAATGTCCTTTTTTCTTGATTTTCATCCCTATTTCATCACAATAAATGACATGAGAAGTTGCTAGTATCTAATGAATCATATTTCAAAATTTCTCTAAATTTCTGAAACATTCTTTTTCTACTCTAATTCTGATAGCAGAATATATTTTTATCCTCACAACATAATTATAAAACTCATAAATTCTCTCATGAAGAATAAACTAGTAATTTTGACAGTAGATTGCAGTTAAGATATTAGGACTATAATGGACTGGATATTCCACTAATTCGGAAAAACAGCTTTATTTAATATTCCACAGTAATGACAGGTCTTCACCAGACTTCGATGTTCTGTGACAAGAAGAACTATAGGAACTATCAAAACTGTGACTATTCCAATAATTTTAATTTCAACATTCCCAAAAAATTAGCCGTCTTTTATATGGTAGTTCTCAGAATATTGTATCAATCAATCAAAATCATTAAACATTTCAAGAGTCTTTCGGGATGAACTTCTCAACATCCAGGTTTCTAGATACCTTTTTTGTGGAGATTATTAATATTGGGTTCCTCTTTGACAAAAAAAATCAGTTGAAGTATGTATGCTAATGTTACGAATATTTTGATTTGAGCGAGATTCTAATAAAATTAATATTTTAGTGAGTTCTTTAATTTGATATTCAAGACTTTCAATATGAACAATAACCTTAGGGTTTCAAGCAAACAGAGCAAGAATCTCCTTATGCTTCACCAGCAATAAAAAGAATTTATTCTACATCCAATTTTTCCTTGTTCCGAGAATAAAAAAGTGTCGTCACTCACAAGGCTACTTGAATAGTTACCATTTTGAATCTGAAAGCATGTTAAATCTTAATAACAAATTGCACAAAGGTAATTGGATCAATTCCTTAAATTTTCAATAACCTGTTTACCCCTTTTTGTGGGGATAATTGTCAATTCAGCACCAGGAAATTTTATCCCCAGCGTATCTACATCAGCAATTCTATCCATTGTAATTGCAAGAGCTGCAACTTCCGAGTGAGGCTGATTGCCCACTGCAATATTCCAGTCAGCGAGGTAGTAAATTTCCGGAGGGACCTTCTCTGCTCCTACGACAATCATAAGCTTATCACATTTTTTAAGTTCATCAGTAACATTGGGTAGATTGACCCCATACATCGAAAGGTGGCAAACTTTCCCACCACCGGTTTTCCACTCCTTGATTTCCTGATTGAAATCAACTTTATTTTTAATGTAAAAGTTCCCCCCCCAACGACTGACGACATTCTCAAGACTCTTTACTACCACTGGGTCATCCGCAGCAAGAAGCATACCATCTGCACCAAGCAACCTAGCTGTCAAGCCAACATGGGTAGTGATTCTTTTATCTCTTCCGGGGCGATGCCCCAAGCGCAATAAAATAACTTTTTTCATGATCGTGCTAAAGCCTGAACAGGTATTAAAAGGATTTCACTGAAAAAATGAAGAATACAAGAGAAAATTATTGGAATCCAAAATTTCCAGGAATTCTCCTCAAAAGCATACCTTCGACTACTATTGGATTAGTTCTCTGAGCTGTTGTCAATGCAGTTTCTAGCTTGAACTTCTTTTCCGCATAGATAGTCAGAATCGAGTCCCGTTTCTTGACCGACTCACCCATTTTCTTATGGATAGCAACCCCAGCTCCCTTGTCGTTAGGAGCACCTGCAAACCTGGCAATTTCAATTATCCACTTATTGTCAAATTCTATAACGTATCCGTCAGTAGAAGCAAACAGGTCGGCAGTATATTGTCCAACCGGAATAGCATCGGATGTGATATTAGGGTCGCCCCCCTGAGCTTCAATGATCTGTTTCATCTTTTCAAGAGCTTTCCCATTCCTGAGCGTTTCTATCGCAAGTTCTTTACCATGGTCCCTCGGAGCTGCACCACCCATTTCTAGCAGAATACCCGCAAGACCAGCACTCTTTTCAATAAGGCTATTTGGGCCTTCCATGCTTTCCAGCACTCTAAGAGCTTCCCTTACTTCCAGCGCTGGACCCACCTTTCTTCCTATTGGAGAGGACCCGTAGGTAATGGCACACTCTACATTCATTCCAAGCCTGTGCCCAAGATTAATCAGGTCTCTTGCCAATTTTTGCCCCTCCTGAATGGTTGGAACTTTGGTGCCAGCTCCTATAGGAATGTCTATTACCACATTGTCAGCCCCGATAGCCCCCTTTTTTGCCATAATTGATGCAAGCATCTGGTAGTAAGGATCAATTGAGAGGGGGTATTCGACTCTGATTAGCTTATCATCTGCAGGAGCGATGTTAGTGGCTCCTCCCCATACAAGAGCCCCGCCAACTTTCTCGGTTATCTCCTTGACTTCCGTAGAGGTAAACTCGACAGGACAGAGGACTTCCATGAGGTCTGCAGTTCCACCTGCACCTGTGATTGCCCTGGAACTTGTCTTTGGAATCAAAAGTCCA
>PMJC01000164.1 GCA_003157235.1 Methanosarcina sp. | reverse complement strand
GAAACAAAGCCGTTTACAGCAAGAGCCTTGGGCCAGTTTTCTTCCCCAAAAAGGACTACATGGTGGAAGAGGAAGAAAAGCAGGTGGTTCGGAACAAGATCCTTACCGGACGAACGTAAGTCCACAGGATACCAGTAGGTAAAATCGCTGCGAATTTCGTCCAGGATCCCTGACTCAATACCAGTTTCTGCAGAAACAGTGGCATTGTCACCTTTTCCGAGCAGTATGTAATCAAAGAAAGAAAGCGTAAGCTGCTCCAGAGTCAGGTCGCCTTTCTCTATGAATTTGGCAATTATGTAATAACTCATGTAAATTGTCGAATCCCCGAGGGATTCGATTAGCCATTCCTTATCAAGAGGCAGACGGGTTCCAAGACCTTTTTTGCGAGCGCATGCTTTGTCCTTTAGCCAATCAACCTTGTTTTCAAACTCAACTTTATAGTCTTCAGGAATAATCCGCATCTTGCTAAGGCATTTATAAACTTTTGATTTCCATTCAGGATCTGAATAATTAAGGAACCACTGGCCTTTTACCATANNTCTCCTGCATCCGAATTAATTAAGTCCCTAGTAAGGATATCCTTAATCTTCGAGACTGAACATCCTTCGTATTTTCCAGTGATCTTTTTGAGCATTCCACCATGGAATTCTCTCCTGTATACAATCTTCGTGGCTTCATCAGCTCTTTTATCACTCTGACTTGTTATTCCCATACTTTCTACGATTTCTTTTGCCGGGAATTCTCCAAATTCAGGCACTTTTATAAGTGAAAGCAGTTTGATTTCTTTCAAGTCTTCGGTTATCCCATAATCACGCAAATCAACATCATAAAGGTCACGAAGTGCCAAGTAGTCAAAAGGCGCATGTGCAGGCACACTCATTACGATTCCGGTTCCGTTTTCAGGCCTGACAAAAGAAGCAGGAAGGGAAATTATTTTATCTCCTGTTATCGGATTTGTGAGTTTAATTCCTACTAGGGATTTTGCAGGTATATCCTCAATATACTCGACTTTCCTGTCAGTAAAGGTTAATTTTCGGAAAGCTTCCCTGCTTACAACCCAGAACTCTTCGCATCTGTTTTTTTCAACCCTGACTTTTAAGTAATCCACATTCGGATTGATCCAGAGATTTGTTACTCCGTAAGTTGTTTCCGGCCTGAGGGTTGCACAAGGAAAGACCAGGTCTTTATATCTAAATTTGATGAGGGTATATTCCACGATAGTAGCATCTTCCCCATAAAGTATGTCGTGGTCTTCTACAGGGTTGCTGTCGTGAGGACACCATTTTAAAGGGTGAGAGCCTTTGACGATTAGGTTTTTTTCCGCAAGACGGATGTATTGCCATTGTATAAATTTTTTGTAAGTAGGGTCCGTGGTTGTGAACTTCCGTCTCCAATCAATAGAATAACCTATCATGCGCATTGCTTTCTCAGCCTCATGTTTAAAGTAATCAACGACATTTTCAGGCGTTTCAAGGGTAGGGAGGATATCTTTGGGAATTCCATGAAGATGCTCGTAGACATCCATTGTTTGAGGATCCCGGCTTGCAATTAGTTCCGCAAGTCCCACAATTGGAGTACCGGTTACATGAAAACCCATGGGATAAAGTACATTATATCCTAGCATCCGTTTATACCGGGCTACTACGTCTCCTATAGTAAAAGTCCGGGTGTGCCCAGCATGGAGATTTCCGTTAAGGTAGGGGTAGGGGATAGTTATGAAAAATTTTTCCCGTTTATTCGGTTCTGCCTGAAAAATTCTGCTTTCAGTCCAAATTTTTTGCCATTTCTGTTCAATCTCATGAGGTTTATAGTCATGCTCCATTCGTGTTCTCACCCACCGGAAATTATGATAAAAGAACTTAATCTAAATGTAGAGTATATAATGAATCATGTCAAAACGATTACAGGAAACCAGTAAGCGGTCTTAAAAAATATTATAGATTGCAGGTACTAGAGCCTTGTTATTCCAATTTCTTAACTGTTAAGATTCTGCACGTAAATATTCATCTTCATATCACTCTAATTTAATATATAATCCAACTTGTGTTGCATCCATGAGTTGTTGAAAATCTCCAGCACTAGACTCGTTTTACATTTACCCATAAATGAAAGAGTTACTTGTTTTTCAGATTTCGTCAATGAATCAAAGGCACGACACTAGATTGTTTGCTTTTTTTACTCAACCTTGCCACGGATAGCTTCCCGGATAGATTCGATATTTGCATCTACTACAGTAGGTTCCTCGCAAATCTCACTAACAGATGGTATATCTTTTAGAAGATGTCCTGTGGTGATGCATACCACGGTTTCATTTATATTTATTATGCCCATTTTTACAAGTTTCCGAAGTCCTGCGACAGATGCTGCACTCGCAGGTTCNNACTGACTCTGCAGTTCCACCGGATTCCCGTATTGCTCTGAGAGCTTTTTTGGAGTTGACAGGATTGCCTATCCTAATTGCTGTTGCAATTGTCTCAGGATTGCCTTCCGGAATTATATCTGGAGCTCCACTCTTTATAGCTTTTACAACGGGACAAGAGCCTTCTGCCTGAATTCCGATCATCTTCGGAAGAGAATTAGTTATACCGAGTATCTTAAACTCCTTGAAGCCTTTATGAATAGCAGTAATATTCCCTGCATTCCCTATGGGAAGGACAACTCTGTCAGGCGCCCTAAAACCTAGCTGATCTGCAATCTCAAAACCAATGGTTTTTTGGCCTTCCAGTCTATAAGGATTGATTGAGTTTAAAAGATAGAAATTTTCCTGGCAGCAGAGAATGCGCACAAGAGCAAGTGCGTCATCAAAGTTCCCACGGATACTTAGGACCTTTGCTCCGTGCATCAAAGCCTGTGCAAGTTTTCCAAGAGCTACTTTTCCTGCAGGCAGCAACACAATTACAGGAACTCCTGCTTTTGCCCCATAGATCGCAAGAGCTGCAGAGGTATTCCCTGTAGATGCGCAAGCAAATGTTTTCATTCCGAGTTCAAGCGCTTTCGTAACCCCAACTGTCATTCCCCTATCCTTAAAAGAGCCTGTTGGATTCATGCCTTCATGCTTTACATACAGTTTTTTTATTCCTATCTTTTCGGCAAGACGGTCGCATTTGTAAAGAGGAGTCCCTCCCTCTTTGAGAGTTACTGGCAATCTTTTTACAGGAAGAAGTTTTGCGTACTTCCAGACCGAGGGACATTCAGTCTTTAGTTTATCCATATCAATCTCAATTGAGGAATAATTATAAATAACATCAAGCAGACCATCACATTTGCTGCAAGTATAGATTATTGCATCTTTGGAATACTCTGCACCACATTCAATACACTTCAGAAAATACATTAAATTTGCTCCTGTGTCTGATTATTTTAAATTATTCAGATGTCGGATTGGAGTTACATCGATCTCAGGTTATTGGACCTTGAGTTTTCATGTCAGAAAGAAGGATTTCGGATTAGTATAATATATTAAAGTTTAATAATATTTTGTATTGTTAACACTTTACTTGCTTTTTAATTAGATTTTTTTGTCTCTTTGCTCCCCTTCTAAATATTGGCTAACAAATATCTGGATATGGATAAATTCAAAAGAAAAGATATAGCCAAAAAGTACGGAAAATTAAAAAATATCATCGAAGAATAAAGCATTTCTGATGTGTGAAAAAGTGTCCACATAGAAAAAAGAGTCACACTGAGCACATGGAATGTTGTATTTGAGATTTTATATAAAGCTAGAGTTACAAAAAAAATCAGAACCATTATTTGGTATGATTTAAAAGTAATACTAAAATTAGTAGAATGGCAGTACTGTATATATAAGTAGACTAAGATACAACTCAAATTATTCATAATATTATAGAAATTCAGTAAACACAATGTCTATGGAATGCTACTGTGTGAGTACCGGAAAAAACAAAGTAGAACATTAAAAACACTAGTATCTAAGCAATTTAATTAGTTTTCATCTTAATAAGCTCTGATCCCTTTACATCTCCATGTTAGATATCAAAACTGAAGATAGTAAGGTGAATTTCCTAATGGACATTGCAAAATCTCAAAAGAAGAAATTCCAAAAGGAAAATCATTAAGACTGATTCCTTTTCTAGTGATAAACTATCTATTATACTTAAGAGCATACTCCTAAAATTATTTGGAAAATAAATCTTAGGAGAATGGAACTTTTTGATTAGGAAAATTAAAATTTAAAGGCTATCAATTAAATTTAGTTACTCACTTTCTTTTTCTCTTTTGAAAATTGCTGTCACTGCACCATCTTCGTCTATATCGTTTTTCATCAAAACCAGCTCCCAGCCCTCGTTTCCGATTCTTTCGAGGTCTATCATCTGCTGTGCCAGGTGAACACCATGAATCCTGCGAGAATCATATTCCCATAATTTCATCACTTAACAACCCTCCTATCAGCATTAAATAGAAACTTTTTGTAGTTAAATATTGCGATGAAACTATAAATAATACTAACAAAACGAGAAATATTTGGAAATTTGCTGATTATTTATCCTCCTATATCTAAAAAGATATACAATTTACAGTCAGAGCAGTGTACAAATTTTTCGGCAAAATCACACATCTAAATAAATCATAAGTAAAGAAATAACAATTATGACGAATCTAATTACATGAAGTATACAAAAACTATGATGTCAAATTTGCAGCAAGTCTACGACATTGCTGCATTTCGTACATATAAACAAAAAGAATGCTACAATATACAGTATTGATGAACTATGGAGGATTTCGATAAACCTCGGATTTTCAAGAATTATTCATATAACATTTATAAGCATGTGACAGAACTTTGGAGTTTATCAAGATTCTCCATAGAATACCTTCCGTGGCAAGAGCGACTGAGACTTTAAGAAAACATATTTTCTTGATGTTCCCTATCTAGAATTCCCTTTTCTCGCAAGTAATTGCCCCACCAATGTCAACAACTATAGCTCTGAATTTCATTAAGAACTATTAAGATGGGGAAATAAAATGTTTTCCCACACATAAATATTTATCATCTAGTTTTAATTTTCATTGATCAGTCAGTCCAGCTGTAGTGACTGCGATAACAGCTTCTCCTTCAGGCAGGTTGGGCGAATCAACTAGACGTACGATTCTTTTTTCTCCTTTGGATTTTCTTAGGTAAAGTCTGAAGGTTGCAGTGTGCCCCACAATATGCCCTCCAATNNCAGGCATTGAATAAGTCACCAAAACGAAGCAAGCCATGCATGTGCTTATTGAGTTTTTGTTGTCTGTCAGCAAGGGTTCCCCTACCAAGATATTCAGCCCTGAAATGAGCCATAAGTGAGTCGACGATTAACAGGCGGGTAGGTTTGCCAATTTCTTTGAGCTCTTTTGCTAAATCTGTTGCGGAATCTACAAGAAGTATCTGGTGATTGGAATTATATGCTCTAGCAACATGAATATTCTGAAGGAACTCTTCAGGGTCAAGTTCTATGCCGTACTTCTCGGAAATCCCTTTNNCTGGTGAGCCAACTGGGTTTTTCCGGAACCGAATTCTCCATACAGCTCGGTGATAGCCTGGGTTTCTATTCCTCCCCCCATCATTTCATCAAATTCCATACAACCGGTGGTCAGCATGCCTACCATTTTTCGCCTTTCAAGCACCAAGTCCCCGGTCTCAAAACCACCGATATCAGCTGCCTGCCTGGCAGCATTGATGATTTT
>PMJC01000397.1 GCA_003157235.1 Methanosarcina sp. | reverse complement strand
GATTTAAACAACACACAGGAGCGATTAATCCGGTTGACAATCAAATAATTAAGGGTAACATTTTATTCCGGCTTTAAAGGAGGAAAATAAGGATAATGTTTTATTTTGAGATACCCTGAACTTTAAACCTGGTGATTGGATACTTTTAGAGACAAAAAACTTTTCAGATCTCACACCATCAGATTTCATTACTTGCGGCTTCAGATAGTGCTCTTACATGAAATTCGACATCAAGCTCTTCTGTAAGCTTTTCGCATTTCTTCAGGTCTATTTCGGGCACATTGACTACAGTAACTCTTGTTTTGATTCCTGCTAGTCTTGCTTTCCTTATAAACTCAAGTACTGCTCCGTAAGCGTTTTTATGAATCGGCCTGCAAAGTTTGTTATATTTCTCTTCTGACTCGGCATTCAAGCTTACGGAAACGGAATCCATTCCTGCATTTTTCAATTCCAGGATTACATCTTTTCCAGGATTTATAAGAGCTGCCTGTCCGTTGGTGTCCAACCTGACTTTGATATTTCGGCTTTTAAGCCAGCGCGTTACTGCGAGTACGACATCAAACCTTAGAGTAGGCTCTCCAAGGCCTGTGAACACGATTTCTTTATATTTTGAAAGATCCATATTTTCAAGAGCTTCGATGACTTCCTGTGTTGATGGTTCTTTTGAAAGCTTAAGGTTATATCCGTGAACTCCATCTGCGAAGTTGCGGATACAAAATGTACAGTCTGCACTGCAACGGTTTGTAAGGTTAATGTACAGGTTTTTGTAAGCTTCGTAGTAAATTGTGTCCATGTGAACCAAAATTATTACATCGCTTATAATCATAACGCATTAATTCGTTTTTTTACAGAGACCGGAAATACTTACGTACAAGTTATTTATTGCTTTACTTCTCGGTTTTAGATTATGATACTCGTTTTCAAGCAGAAAGTTTATACGTAATTATGTACTTCTAAGGTTCGACCTGCGGCATCTAGCTAGCAGTATATATATTCCAACTAATTTACTCTTCTCATTGAAGTAGTTCAAGTTCTTTCAAAGGGATTTGGATTTTCAATGTTGACGGATATGTGTTAAAAAACCTATGATTGATGAAAAATTGCGGTATCCGCAATTTCGAAGGAGAAACTTAAATGGCACAAGCAGGTAAATTTGACGTTCCAGAAGAACTTACAAACAAAGCACTTGAAGCTCTTGAGCTTGCCAGAGATACCGGCAAGATCAAAAAGGGCACTAACGAGGCGACAAAAGCAATCGAGAGAGGTAATGCAAAACTTGTTCTGATTGCAGAAGATATTGAGCCTGCAGAAGTAGTAGCTCACATCGCGCCCCTCTCCAAAGAAAAGAAGGCACCTTACATCTTCATCAAAAATCAGAAGGATCTTGGTGCAGCCAGTGGGCTTGGCGTGTCCTGCGCAGCCGTCGCAATAATAGATGCAGGAAAAGCGGCCGAAATGGTTCAGGACATTGCCCAGAAGCTTGAAGCTCTTAAATAATCCTGATAGCAAGGAGTACTTATTATGGCTGACGAAAGCACAACCGGCGGCTTTGCTGCAGAGGTTATCGACGTTATCGGGAATACCGGCATGCACGGTGAAGCCAGCCAGATCCAGTGCAGAGTTCTGGAAGGCAGGGATAAGGGTCGCGTCATTACTAGGAACTGTGTAGGCCCTGTGCGAATAGGTGACATTATGATGCTTCTTGAGACATCAAGAGAGGCTAAAAAGCTGACCACCAGGTAAAAAAGCGGTGAAATAAATGGAACATAGAAAATGCTTTTTCTGTGGACAGATGCTGGAACCTGGTACTGGTAAGCTCTACGTCAAGAAAGAGGGATCTACATACTTTATGTGCTCTTCCAAATGCATGAGCAACTTTAATCTGGGTAGACTTCCAAGGCGTACCGAATGGACTGAGAAAGGCAAGATCCAGCTGAAAAAAGCATAATAGATGGAATTATCTATTAATTATTCGGATATTGTCAAGGTGTATAGAATGGAACAAACTTACGTTATGGTAAAACCTGATGGAGTTCAGCGTGGGCTGGTTGGAAAAATTATTTCCAGAATAGAAAGGAGAGGTTTGAAAATAATCTCCCTCAAGATGAATGTTATCAAGGAAGCCACTGCCAAGGAACACTACAGTGAACATGAGACAACGTCTTTTTTCACATCCCTAGTTAAATTTGTCATCTCTGGCCCCTCAATTTCAATGGTAGTTGCCGGGAAAGACGCAATTATGGTCATGAGAACTATTGCCGGCGCTACAAATCCTGTAGATGCAGCTCCAGGAACTATTCGTGGGGATTTTTCTCTGGATATAGGCAGGAACATAATTCATGCATCTGATTCCACAGATGCTGCAGCAAGGGAAATTGCAATCCACTTCAAGGACTCCGAAATTTGGGAATATTCTAAGATTGATGAGGTATGTATTTACGAATAAAGCAGGTGCATCAAGGATTTTTAATATTTTTGAAATTTTAAAAGTATGTTAACAGGATTAGATTTTTCGTACTTGTAATATGGGTCCGTAGTGGGAAACTCTGATCCATCTGGACCTGCAGGGAATATGACGCAGGAATGAGAGAGGTTTTGCATATGATCGACAGGAAAAATTTGCGGACTCCTATAGTCTGCGTGATGGGGCACGTAGATCACGGAAAAACTACTCTCCTAGACAAGATAAGGGGTAGTACAATTGTTAGTGGAGAAGCAGGTGCTATCACACAACATATTGGTGCAACTGAAGTTAAAATAGGAGTAATTGCCGATAAACTCGGGGATCCAAAGCTTATACATCACTTTCTAGTACCAGGTTTGCTTTTTATTGATACACCAGGACATCATGCCTTTACAACTCTTAGGAGTAGAGGAGGAGCTCTTGCCGATCTTGCGATTGTTGTAGTGGATATAAATGAGGGTTTCAAGCCCCAAACTTATGAAAGCTTGCAAATCTTAAAACGATTCAAGACTCCTTTTGTCGTTGTCGCCAACAAGATAGACAAAATAAGGGGTTGGATCTCACAAAAAGACATGTCTTTTGCCGTTACATTCAAAAAACAGTTAGAAGATGTCCAGTCTAGACTGGAAACAAAACTTTATGAATTAGTTGGTGAACTATACAACCAGGGTTTTGCAGCTGAGCGCTATGATCGAGTCACGAACTTCCAGAAAACTCTAAGTATAGTGCCTGTAAGTGCTATTACAGGAGAAGGAATTCCTGATGTCCTGATGATACTCATCGGATTGGCTCAGAAGTTCCTTGAAGCAAACCTGCAGTACAGCTCTAAGATCCCTGGAGTCGGGACAGTTCTTGAGGTTAAGGAAGAAAAGGGTTTAGGTACAACACTTGATATTATCCTCTACGATGGGATGCTGAAAAAAGGCGATACTATTATTATAGGAAGCCTAGGAGAACCGATCAATACAAAAGTAAGGGCTCTCTTGAAGCCCAGGGAACTCTCCGAGATACGCTACGAAAGCAAGTTCCAGCAAGTGAATAAGGTCACTGCTGCAGCTGGTGTAAAGATATCGGCTCCAGATCTCGAAGGTGCTATTGCTGGTGCTCCCATACGGGTTGCTACGGAAGAAACACTTGAGAAAATTGTAGCCCAGGTAAAGTCTGAAATTGATGAAGTCAGAATTGATACAGATTCGACTGGAATAATGATCAAAGCCGATACTCTAGGCTCCCTTGAAGCTCTCGCCCACGAGTTCCAGAAAGATAAAGTTCCAATAAGGAAAGCTGAGGTCGGAGACATCTCACACAGGGATACAGTGGGTGCTTCTACAGTTGAAGATCCACTCTATTCGGTAATTATTGGTTTCAATGTCAAAATTCACTCTGATGCCAGAGATTTCCTACAGGAAAGTAGTAATGTGAGGGTATTTATTAATGATGTAATCTACCGTCTGATTGAGGATTACCATAAGTATGTAAAAGAACAGCAAGAAATGTCAGAAAAAAAGATTTTCGAAACTATTATTCGACCGGGAAAGTTTAAAATTCTTCCAGGATGCGTGTTTCGTCAGAGCAAACCCGCAGTTGTAGGGGTAAGAGTACTTGGTGGAGTTGTGCGAACGAACGTAGATATTATTCTCGAAAATGGGAACGTTGTGGGTAAGATCAAGGGCCTCCAGGCGGAAGGGGAAAATATTCCTTCTGCAAGGGTAGGCAAGGAAGTTGCAATGGCAATTGAAGGTGCAACCGTGGGTAGACAAATCAAAGAAGAAGACGTGCTCTACATCAATGTGCCTGAGAGGCATGCCAAAGTCCTAGAACAAGAGATATATGAGTCACTTTCAACCGACGAAAAGGAAACTCTTGATATTTTACTTGGACTCAAAAGAAAAGATAATCCATTTTGGGCAAAATGACGGATATTGAAGATAAATAGGCTAACTTCAGGATCTTTAAGGATTTATATAAAAATTCAGGTTGGGATTCTGGTAAAGAAAACAAGGTAAGGCAAAGTAATTATTGCAGTTAAAACTGATATTGAGGATTGATTACATGGCAAATTTTAGAGTCGTAATTTCTGACCCAAAAGAAGCGCTTGCTTATCAGCTCAACATAAAAGACGCTGAAGCAAACGCATTAATAGGAAAATCAATTGGTGAAGTTGTTGAAGGTAACATCTTCGGTCTGGCCGGATACAAAGTCAAGATAACTGGTGGCTGCGATGGCAGCGGTTTTGTTATGAAACCAGATCTTCCGGGTCCCAGAAGGCAGAAAATTTTGCTAGCAGTAGGTGTAGGTTATACCCCTAAACTCCCTGGACAACGCAGGAGAAAAATGATGCGTGGTAAAGAAATTGCTCATGACATCGTTCAGATCAATGCCAAAGTTGTTGAATACGGAAACAAATCCATTAAAGTACTTTTAGGCCTCGAAAATACAGAAGGAGCAAAAGCAGAGTAATTCCAAGCTCAGTCTGTGAACGAGTCTTAAAAATATTAATTCCTTTTTTACCAATTCTTTTTTGAGTATTTGATAGTCACAGTTAATTGTTCAATATGGTTCTGGTGCAAAAATAATATTTCCTCAGTTTGAGACTACAATTCTTACCTTTGTGTGCCATTTNNGCCAGATTTTTTGCACCAGAACCTGAATTGTTCTCCACAATGACTTTTAGGTGTTTCGATTTTACAGAAAAATCAGCACATTTGTACAAAGTCAACAGACAAGTAAAAGAGTCATAGACTGCTTATTAGAGTCAATAAAATTGCACATTGACACTTCTTTAAACCTTTAAATCGGCTCATATTGCTACCTGTATTAAGAGCCGTTTTTTGCTTGTTTCATAACTAACTCAGAATGGAAAATAAGATCCGCAGAAAAAATAGGTATCTCTAACCAAGAGTTAATATATAATAAAAACCTGTATACATTATGGAAAATAAAACACTTGCGAATATGTGCCTAATTCTACCAACATTAAGAGAACT
>PMJC01000329.1 GCA_003157235.1 Methanosarcina sp. | reverse complement strand
GGTAAGCTGAATACTGTACAGTGGCTATTGAAAGAAGGAGGAGCCAAAATTGATGAGAAAGATGAATTTGGTTTGACTGCTTTATCGTGTGCTGCCTCTAAAGGTCATCTGGAAGTTGTAAAATGGCTCTTAAAAGAAGGAGGAGCACAAATTGATGAGAGAACCAGGCGTGGTTTAACTATTTTATTGTGCGCTGCATCTAAAGGTCAGCTAGAAGTTGTAAAATGGCTATTAGAAGAAGGAGGAGCAAAAATTGACGAGAAAGATAATGAAGGTAATACCGCCTTATTGTTTGCTGCTATGAATGGAGAATTAGAAACTGTGCAATGGCTATTAGAGCATGGGGCATCCTTACAGGAGAGAAATGAACAAGGAAGAACAGCTGTAGAATTAATACCTGGTGAGGAGAACAAGGAATATTTATTACAATTTAACCTAAAACCAAAAAATTAAGCCCCTGAGAAAACAATCATAAACACGTATGTTGTCTTTATCAATAATAGTTGTAAAATTTTAATATAAAACTATGAGCAAAAAAATAGGCCCTCCGTCTACGAATGTAGAATTTGACAAATTATATAGTTCCGTAGGCCACTGGATATGGAGTGATGTACGAATTCCCAGGGAACTTAAAGAACTTGTTACGATCAATAAACCCAAAAACTCAATAGAGTTAGGTTGTGGTATAGGAAGATTTTCAAGCTACATGGCAGAGCAAGGAATAAACGTAACGGGTGTTGACTTTTCTTCCGTTGCCATTGATAAGGCTAAGAAGCGAATAAATAATAGTGAACTTAAACCAACATTTATTGTTGGCGATGTAACTAATCTTAAAGGTTTAAACAACCAGTTTGATGTATCCTTCGATGTTGGTTGTTTTCACTGCTTGAATGAAGAAGGACAGAAAAAATATATTGAAGAGGTTTACAGATTATTAAAACCTGGTGCAATACATTTACTTTGGGCGTTAGATAATTCACCCAGCAATATTAAATTAAATCCAAATTACATTTCCAATGTTTTTGGAAGCCATTTTCAATTGACAAAATCAAAATTTAGTGGGAGAAGAATAATATTTGTAGCATCACATTGGTATTGGCTTACACGTATAAAATAATAATGAAATTTGATTTGGCAAATCACTAAAAGACAGGAATGGCAGCCGATAATAACAGCCTCACATAAACTTAATTCAAAATAATATGAAAATAGCTGATAATTTAGAGATGTTAGAATTACCTATGAAGGTCATGCGAATGGATAGGATAGTTTATCCAACACTTATGTGGGATGATGATAACGTTATTCTAGTTGATGCTGGAATACCCAGTAATTTAGAGATGATTCAAAAACAAATGGAAGCTGCCGGTGTACCTTTTAAAAGGTTAACAAAAATAATAGCCACTCAACAAGATATTGATCATGTTGCAGGAATTAAAGGTATTCTAGATGAAAATCCAGAGGTAAGGGTGCTTGCTCATGAAGTGGATAAACCATATATTCAGGGTGAGAAGAAGGTTAAAAGATTGAATTCTAAATTCATGGATCGTATAAAGGATTTACCAGAAGAGGTACGGTTAGAAATTGTAGATATGTTTGAAAACTCCAGTATTAAAGTTAACAGCACCCTTAGTGATGGTGAAGTGTTGCCTTTTTGTGGGGGAATTACTGTAATTCATACGCCCGGTCATACACCCGGACACATTTGCTTGTATCATCAAAAAAGTAAGACACTCATTGCAGGGGATGCCATGAATATTCTTCATGGTGAGTTGGTCGGACCGAATGAGGATCCGATGAGTGAGGATGGGGTGAATGCGAATGATGCTATTAATTCACTTGAAAAACTTATGAATTATGATATCGTGAATATCATAACTTATCATGGTGGATTATTTAATGATAATCCTAATGAGAGAATTAAAGAGGTAATTCGAGATAGAAAGTTATATAGTTACATGAAATGATTGATATTTACTTAATTCTACTTCCTTTAGTGGGTCTGTACAGGAGATCATGCGCGAGATCAGACTCAGGATTCGGGTGGTCGGCAGCTTCCCTGTTGGCAACTCAGCACTCATGCTCGTTGCGCGACTCAGGCACACCGTTACGATAAAATGGCAGCCGATCATATTGTTACGCATATTGACCATCCCTTCTGTCAGGCACATTACGCAAAGGAAAATATACGTTGATTAGAGTAATTTATGGTTTTGCGTAAAGAGTTCCAGCCCGTCCCTGTCACTCGGCGAAACTGGCAGCTAAAATAGTAAATATCGACATACCAAGACAATAATAAAATTTGCCCTACAGCTAACTCGCTGGTACAGGCAATAAGCTTTACTAACTCTGACCATTTTGAAAACATCCGAGGAAAGCTTCTTGCACATACCAGCCCTCATAAATCCATAGACTCCATATTTTCTGAGAATCTAAATGAGTATTATAACAAGATGACCAAGAGATTTTTCGCCGTTTAGAGAATTCGTTCATCATGACAAATCAGTACTTTTTGCCGGGACTTATAAATGCTTCTTTACCATGACAATTTCTGCAACCGAGACAGTTTTAAAATAGCCCAGCAGCTAACACGGACGGTT
>PMJC01000036.1 GCA_003157235.1 Methanosarcina sp. | reverse complement strand
TCTGGGCTCGACTACTGTCATCTGTACTGACAAAACCGGAACTCTTACCCAAAACCGGATGTCAGTAAATTCTCTTATCGTTGGTTTTGAAAGTCTGGTACCTGAAGCACATTCAGGTCCCGAAAAAAGGATTGCAGAGCGGGAGGCAGAAGAAAGTACAAAACAAGGACTTGCAGGAAAAGTTATGGTTTCAGGAGCAAAAAGGGTTTATGTTGTCGAAAGTCCAATATGGGATCCTAAAAAGGTGCCTCCTGCTGTAGTAAGAGCCGCAGGGCTCTGCAATAACGCAAAAATTCAAGAATTACCTGCTGGATACACCGGCGATCCTACTGAAGGAGCGCTTCTTGTTTTTGCGAATAGCATAGAAGATGTAAAAAAGCTCCAAAATGATTATCCAAGGCTGAAAGAGTTTCCTTTTGATTCGATTACTAAAAGAATGGAAGTTATCTGTCGCACTCCTGAAGAAAAACTTGAAGTCTACCTTAAGGGAGCCCCTGAGGTGGTTGTGAAGATGTGCGGTTCAGTTGTAGATTCAGGTGAGGTTAGAATACTTACCGAAAACGAGAAAAAGGAACTTCTAGACCGGCATCTTAGACTTGCAGAAAGAGGNNCAAGTAGAAGAGCAGAAAGAGTATGCTGAGGATTTCATTTTTCTGGGATTTATCGGGATTGTAGACCCTCCGCGGCCTGAAGCCAGAGAAGCTATTAAAAAGTGTCATGCAGCCGGGATTAAGGTTGTCATGATCACCGGTGATCACCCGGTCACTGCAGAAGCAATCGCGAAGAAAGTGGGACTTGTGGATTCAGGAAACCTTGAAATTATTACCGGAGACGAGCTGAACTTGCTCTCACGCACGGACCTTGCTTCGAGATTGAAAAATCCAAGTATTGTATTTGCTCGTACCTCTCCTGTACAAAAACTGAAAATCGTACAGCTTTTCCAGGCTGAGGGGGAGATCGTGACCATGACAGGAGACGGGGTCAATGATGCTCCTGCAATTAAGAATGCGGATATGGGGGTTGCAATGGGCAGCGGCACGGATGTAGCTCGCGAAGCTGCGGATATGGTGCTTTTAGACGACAATTTCGCTACAATCGTGAATGCTATAGAGGAAGGCAGAACCGTTTTTGATAATATAAAAAAGTTTATTGTGTATATTATTACCCACACTGTTCCTGAGGTTCTACCTTACATAGCTTTCATCTTTTTTGCCCTGCCTCTTCCTATGCCAGTACAGCTTATCCTGGCAATCGATCTTGGTACAGATATGCTACCTGCGATTGCTCTTGGGGAGGAAAAAGGAGAAGAAGATATTATGAAAAGACCTCCCAGACCCAGGGACGAAAAACTGTTAACTCCTCAGGTACTTCTTACAGCTTATGGAATAAAAGGACCTATTGAAGCTGTTGCAGGATTTTTCTGTTATTTTGCCGTCCTTTTTGAAGGGGGCTGGAAATTCGGCGAGCAGCTTGCAAACAATAATCCCCTTTATATGCAGGCGATTACCGCTTTCTTTTCAGCAGTAATCATCTGCCAGATAGCTAATGTCTTTGCTTCCAGAACCCGATTTCAGTCGGTTTTCACAATGGGGTTGTTCAGCAACCGTGCGATTCTGTTAGGGATTGCGGTCGAACTTCTGATTCTTGCCCTTATCATATGGAGTCCGTTTGCCAATCTTATTTTTAATACTTCGCCACTTGATCTCAGGTATGTATTACTTTCCGTTCCTTTTGCAATCTTCCTGCTTGGGATCGACGAGTTAAGGAAATATTTACTGAGGAGAAAAGTGAGGTGGGCGGCTAGATTCTTAAAGTGGTAACCTGAATGACGGTTTGGATGAGATAATTGAACACAAAATGAGCTGCAATTTTATGCAGTTTTTCCTCGAAAAGAGGAAAAATTGTAATATTCAAAGGCTACCTGAATAGTTACAAAATTACTTAAAAAAACGCAATTGGAAAGGACTTCGCTATGTTGAATTTGAGAGTCTTATCTAATTCTCTTACTTTCTTAGGAACTTCCGTAATAATATTTTTCTCACCGAAATCCATGTTTTTCACTTTTCTAAATTTCAATAGTATGTCAGTGGGTGAGAACCTGTCATTAATATCTGCTTTTTTAAGAGCTTTCAATATTTTGCAGTAAGCATATAATGATAGAAACGCAACAAATACATGTCCATAAACACTCTCATCGTCATGAAGGTACAATTTATCGGCTTCCAGAGTTGTTTTGTATGCATCAAACAACTTTTCTATGGAATCCCTTCTCTTGTAGAGTTCATACATCTCCTTTTTTCCAATATCATAATTGGAGATGATTAGAAACATACCTGCTCTTTTTTGTCGCAAAGAGTATTCCTCATCATTAATCTTGCCTTCTTCTCTTTTTCTGAAGATTGTCTTGTGCTCTTCAAGTTTTAGGTCTTGGTCTTCATACAAATATAAGAATATGTTTCCCAACTTTCTTTTTCCACACTTGATCAGCCTATCATGATACATAAATTCCTCATTTAGGTGTATTCTTGTGTCGTAATAATGACTATTTCTTTTCGTTGGTAACACAAACTTGACATGATTTTTCTCTAAGAATTTAAGGACATCATCGGAAAAAAAACCACGATCGAGAAGAAGAACCTTATCGCTGATATCCAATTCTTCAATTGTTTTGTATAACGTACTTATGTCCCTTACACTACCTGGGACCGACTTGATCATAGTAGGCATTTCACTATCAAGACC
>PMJC01000037.1 GCA_003157235.1 Methanosarcina sp. | reverse complement strand
TTGTCCCGTCATGATAAAATAGTCTAGGTTGCTTAATCCTAGTAAACGGACGAAATTTAGATGTCATGATAAATTCCCAAAGACAGACTCTGTCTTGGCCGTAAGAACAGTCCGGGTGCAACAAAANNTCGCATAGACTTTAGGGGCTGATCTATAAGTACTTTGGGTTGCAAAAGGCAACCGCGGATCGACCACAATTTTGCTTTGCGAAGCACTTTGAAATCTCCATCCGATCTGAGCTCGGCGAAGCCAATTAATTAAACCGTCCGTGTTATATGTAGGGCTAGTTTTAAAACTGTCCAGATGTATGGAAACTCTGTCGTCAAGTCCTTAATCTAGTCATACAGGCAGGGATGGGCTGTAAACCTCTTCCCGCAAACATTGAAGTTAAAATAGCATTTGATTGTCTGGTTTGCGGGATGTGGTTTACAGTAAAGGGAAAAGTCAGTCGTCGTGATCACCTCTTGCCTTTACAAACTAATTAATCACTTATAGTAATACTCTGATAATATTATTGATCAAAATCAAGTAATAAATTCATGATTTTTAAATCATTTTTTTCTATAGCAAAAGGAATCTTTTCAAATTCTAATAAATATAATACTTTAGCTCTATGCCGTCAATCGCTATACACAACTTTTTGGGTTATATTTTCAACAGATATCATCGGAGGATCTAAATATATAGAATTCGAGATATTCTATTATCATTTGTATCATCTCCTGTATATAATAAGCTAATATATATCTCCTTAAAATCAGAACATTCTATTAGTCTTTTAGTTTTGACTATTTTAGAAACAAATCTATCATTACAAGGATGAAGTGTTTTATCTAATAGAAACCTGACATTCTCATCAATAGCCCAAACAGGTTTAATTTTAATAATTTCACTCATCTCGCAATTAATGTATCGACTAGTATTAAATTTTCCCATTTTGGTATCCTATAAGCAAACGACTTTGTGCGAACTGGAGGGATTTGATCATAGCGAGATGGCCGAACCTGCCTTTGATTTGTTGCTGAAGATTATCAGGAATCAATTATTTTCTAACTTACCAACGTGCTTTTTTATTAATTCAATTAATGACAATCGATTAACTGGTTTTGAAATATAATCGTTGCATCCTGCCTTCAGAGCCTTTTCTCTGTCGTCACTCATACCAAAAGCGGTTTGGGCAATAATAATCACGTCTTTGTTGAATTCTCGTATTTGTTTTGTGGCTTCATATCCGTCCATTTCCGGCATTTTAATGTCCATTAAAATCAAGTCGATGTCCGGGTTATTGCGGCAAACTTCAATGGCTTCAATACCTGTTCTTACTGTAAATACTTCAGGATTAAATACTCTAACGGCCAAAGCAATGAGCTTTGCCGAAGGATAGTCGTCTTCTGCGATTAATATTTTGATGTTTTTTACCTGATCCTCTGCTTCACCAATCGGGATATTATTGGTAACGTCTTTTGCTTCTGCTTCGGGACTGTAAGGAATTGTAAAACGAAATTCAGAACCTTTTCCTTCTTCGCTTTCAAGCCAGATTTTACCGCCGAGCATTTCCACATATGCTTTTGAAATCGACAAGCCCAGGCCTGCTCCTTCATAATTTCTGGAATGCAGTTCACTGCCTTGCCTGAACCTCTCAAAAATGATTTTCTGTTGCTCAGGAGGAATGCCGGAGCCGGTATCTTTAACAAAAAATTCCAATAAAGCGGGATTAACATGTGAACCCGCCGAATTAAAGTTATAGCCAAATACAATTGAGCCGGTGGACGTAAATTTAATGGCATTCTTAACCAGGTTGGTCAAAATCGCGTAGATTTTCTCACGATCTGTTTTTATAATGGCTTCTTTTGCCGGCAAACTATTTTTAAAATGTAGTTTTATTCCATTGTGCTCGGCTTCTGGTTTGAAGAAGGTGAAAATGTATTCAATTTGCTCATTGATATTTGTTTCGGATAAAGAAACTTCCATTTCACCCGATTCAACTTTCGAGATACTAATAATGTCGTTAATGATGTTCAGCATTCTCGCCCCGCTTTTCTCAATGATATTGATATACTCTTGCTGCACCTCCCCAGGTAACATTGGTTCTTTTAGCAGTTCGGCGAAACCAAGAATGCCATTCATGGGGGTCCTGATCTCATGACTCATATTGGCCAGAAAGGCAGATTTTAAACGGTCATTTTCTTCGGCTTTCTTCTTGGCTTTTTGCAGCTGAGCATTTAATTGTTTGATCTCTTCATTTTCCTTTTCAATGTTTTTGCCAAAGCGAAGGCCGTCAACCATCATATTGATACCCATAGCCAAGGCATCAAGGTAATTGTATTCGGATGAAAGTTCAACCTGAACAGAATAATCTCCCCTGGCCACTTTCATAATGGCGTCTATGAATTCATCTATTCTTTTTTTATTTATTTTTTCTTTCATTCATTGGGAACGTCTTTGTCTTATTAGCATAAATATATAATTCTGTTTTTCCTTCGGTTTATTTTTCTAACAACCACGTCATTGCTTCTTCCTGTGTTTTAAAAAAATGTTGGTTCTTGTTTTTTGAGGTTCCCATTGAAAAATTTGCAAGTACTCTTGCAACGGGATGAATCCCGAAAATAGCAACTTTATTAGTTTTTTCATCGTCACTAAGTTGATTCCATATTTGTCTGGCTTCCGGTGAGTTTTTGCCACATTTATTGAGGTCAATGAGATAACTTATTTTCTCTTCGGTCAAACCAAATAATTTATAATTTATCTCTTTCTGCATAATTGCTACTTCAGTAGTTTGTTCTCCGCACGCTATAACATGAATGATATTCAGGTCAGTAAGAAAAAATGTCTTATTTTCTCCAATCCATATTTCGTTCTCGCTCACTTGTATTATTTCAAGATTGGTTGCCATAATTTATCAGATCTATATTACTTCAGAATGACAGAAATTAATTTACCTTTAAAATCATCTACAATTTTATTCTTCCCGCAACCACCTCAATGCTTCTTCTTTTGTCTTAAAAAAACGTTGGTTGCTTTTTCCGCAGATTCCCATAACAAATGATGCTAACATTCTGGCAACCGAATTCAGCCCAAAAAGAGCAAGCTTGCTCTTTTTTACATTTTCACCAATTTTTTCCCATACTTTTCTGGCTTCCGGACTGCTTTTCCCGGCATCATTTAGGTCAATCAGGTAATTTACAGGTCCATCGACCATGGCTTCTAATATATCATGAACCTCAATTTGAGCAATTGCTAATTCAGTAGTTACTTCTCCAACCGCGATAACATAAATGATGTTTTTTTCTATAAGTGAAGCCTTATTTTTACCAATCCAGAATTCTTTCTCACTTACTTGTTTTATTTCAATCTTCGTTACCATAATTTATCAGATCTATATTACTTCAGAATAACAGAAATTAATTAACTTTTAAAATCGTCTGCAATTTTATTCTTCCCGCAACCAC